>CAZFGM010000745.1:0-3560 GCA_964518515.1 uncultured Alcaligenaceae bacterium
TCGCTGGGACACCCTGGTAGGCCGGATTTCCAATCCGTCCGCACGGATTGAAAATCCGTCCCACCTTGTCGAGCCGCGGGAGGATGTGGCCGTGGTGGTGCCCACCGGCGGGACCACGGCCTCGCCGAAAGCCGTCATGCTCACGCATGCCAACCTGCTGGCCAATGCCCTGCAGTTACGGGCCTGGAGCGTCGGACCCGACGGCAGCGAAGACATTCTCGGCGCGCTCCCATTTTTCCACGTGTACGGATTAACGGTGGGCCTGTTGACCAGTTTGGCCAAGGCGGCGACCATTCACTTGCTGCCGCGGTTCCAGGCCCGGGCGGTCCTGGATCTAATCGCGCGCTATCAGATCGCCCTGATGCCGGCGGTGCCGGCCATGCTCCATGCCTTGAACGAATCGTTGCGGAAGAAGCCGCGCGATCTGTCCTTCATTCGGGCGGTCATTTCCGGGGCCTCCGCTCTGGACGCGGCGGTCCGGGCCGAGTTTCAGCGGTTCGGCCCCCGGCTCGTGGTCGAAGGCTATGGCCTTTCGGAAGCCAGTCCGGTAACGCATGTCAATCCCTTCAATGAGCACAACCGGCCGGGAGCGATCGGCATCCCCTTGCCCGATACCGACGCCCGCATAGTCGATGCGGAAACCGGGGAGGAAGAATTACCTGTCGGAGCGGTCGGCGAGCTGGTGGTGCGCGGCCCGCAGGTGATGAAAGGCTACTTCAACAATCCGTCGGAGACCGCGCGGGCCTTGCGCCAAGGTTGGCTATACACCGGGGATTTGGCCCGCCGCGACAAGGGCGGCTTTTTCACCCTGGTCGATCGCAAAAAGGACATCATCAAGACGTCCGGTTTTCTGGTGTTCCCGGCGGAGGTGGAAGAAGTGCTGTGCGCGTTTGCCGGCGTGGCCGAGGCCGCCGTGATCGGCGCGCGCGACCACGAGTGTGGCGAAATCGTTAAAGCCTTCGTCGTGCCCCGCCAAGGAGCGCGTCTGAAGGTGCCGGACCTGGAAAAACATTGCCGCGAGCGCCTGGGCCGGCAAAAATTGCCGCGCCTCATCGAGGTGGTGGCGGAATTGCCCAAAAACTTCCTGGGCAAAGTCCAGCGCCGCCAGCTTCGGGAACTGGCCGAAAGGAACGGGGAGGCCAGCGGAACTTGAAGCCGACGTGTCAGGCCGGCAAGGGCAATCATTGGCCCGCCCCCCTCTTGTGCCTCCGCGAAATCACTTTTTCCGACGTTTGCGACTTTTTACCGGCCAAGCGATGTGCGCCACGTGAGCCACCAAGTATTCGAAATAATCGATTTGCTTTAACCCGATCCGGGCCACTTTTCCCATGCGAACGGTCCGCGTGCGGAAATCCTTTTGTGTGACCAGGGCGCGCAACAAGGGTGGAAGCATTTCCTGCTGATCATTCCGTATGGCGAAATACAGAATGCAATAGGCGGGATGGCATAAACGCCGATCCCAAAAATCGTGGTCGATAGTGACAAAAGTAGGTTTGGACAGCTCAAGGAGGATTTCCGGGATTCGGTCATCCAGAATAAGTTCCGTGGGGCGCAACTCTTGCAGGAGGGTTACCGATGCCCAACGGTGGAGGGGAGGCAAGACCGCCTGGGTATCAAGTTGCTCATCCAGAATGAACTGGCTCATAGGTAGTCCCGCCTCTTTTTCCGTTCTTCAAGGTTGCGGCCAATTTTTTCAGGCCCTGTCCGGCTTCCTCCTCTAAAAGTTCCGGCCACGCCGCGGCTGCTAGCTGCACCGCTTCCTCGACGGCTGCTCTTTTAAGGTGCGGCCAACTCTTCAAAACATAGGCAAGGGAACGCCTTTTCTTGGTCAACAAGGACAAGACGGTTTCCACCGGAAGGCGCGTGCCTTTGAATGTCATTTTCCCATGGCAAACACGGGGATCGATCACCAAATGCTCGCCGATTTCCAAGTTTCTCATAGGCCCCGCCTTTCCTTCGAACTCTCTGACCCGCGCCCCCTGATTGTATCACGCGGGACGGGATCACCCAATCCAAGAAAAGTTCCACCCTTCCAAGCGGGACTTCGGTTGAATGAGGTGAATCCCAGCTGTTGGCCATTTCCTCGGGGATCAAGGTCCTGGGCATCTGGGCATCCGGCAAGGCTTTCTTCAAAGGGTAAGTAACGGTACAATTAGTTCAGGCTCAGCGTGAAGCAGGCTCCTCTTGAAATCGATAAAGAAATCCGGCCATCAAAGGAGGGGAAAAATGCCTCCCTATGTGAAATGTGGAAAAATACCGGCCAAACGCCACATCACCTTCCGCCACGAGCCGGGCTACAAGGGCGAGGGCATTTACTACGAGGAAGTCGTCACCCTCGCCGGTTTCGGGCGGGCGTACACGGTTTGCTATCATCTGCGGCCGCCGACCCGCGTACGCAAGGTCGAGGCGGCCGGCGCCGTGCCGCTGGAAACGGTGCCGGAAACTACGCTGCGCCATCACCATCTTAAAACTGGAACCATCAAAACCGCCGGCGATCCAGTCACGGGGCGCCTTCCGCTTTTGGCCAATGACGACGTGATTTTGCTCCGCTGCCGGCCCGCCCAGCGCCAGGCCGAGCTGTTTCGCAACGCCAGCGCCGACGAGGTGTTGTTCATCCACCAGGGCAAGGGCACCCTGCATACCATGTTCGGCCCCCTGGCCTTCAAGCCGTTCGATTACGTCGTCATCCCCCGGTGCATGACCTACCGCGTGGAATTCGATGCGGGGGCGCAGCCGGATCTGTTCATCATCGAAGCGACCGGCAACATCGGCATTCCGCCGCGCTATTTGAATCCGGACGGCCAGCTCCGCCTCGGCGCCCCCTACTATGAGCGCGATTTCCACGGCCCGGGGGACGTGAGCGTGATCGACAAGGAACAGGAAACTACGGTGCTCATCAAGGACGGCCGCCGCCTGACGCGCTACACGATGGCCCATCATCCTTTCGACGTCGTCGGCTGGGACGGCCTGGTCTATCCCTTCACCTTCAACGCCGACGATTTCGAGCCGATCACCGGCACGATCCATCAGCCGCCGCCGGTGCAGCAAACCTTCGAGGCCCCCGGCTTCGTGGTCTGCACCTTCGCCCCGCGCCTGCTCGATACCCATCCGGAGGCGATCAAGGTGCCGTACGCCCATTCCAACGTGCAGGCCGACGAGGTGCTGTACTACGTGCGCGGCAAGTTCGGCAGCCGCCGCGGCGTCGAGGAAGCATCGATCACCCTGCACCCGCGCGGCATCCCGCACGGCCCGCACCCCGGCACCATCGTCGCCAGCCGCCCCATGACCCGCACCGACGAGTTGGCCGTCATGGTCGATACCGTCAAGCCGCTCTTGTTAACCAGGCAGGCCATGGAAATGGACGATCCGCAGTATCCGTATAGCTGGCTGGATTGAGGGTGATGGGGGTGCTTGGTGCTCGATGAGTGACTGGTTGGGAAATCCGGCTCGCGAGGTTCTGCAATGAAACGCTTGACAATCTTTCCCGCGGGTGTCACTCCTTATTCATAGGCCCTTCGGGCCGTTTTTGCGACAAAAAGTTGTCGCAAACAAAATTGACG
>CAZFGM010000746.1:0-3555 GCA_964518515.1 uncultured Alcaligenaceae bacterium
GGCCTTTCCTGCTAAATGATCTCGACCTTTCCTTTTACGCCTTAGGGGGGCAGCCAGTTGGGTTGCCAGACCCATTGTGGTCTTGGAGTCAATTTGACAGCGTGGAACACCTATTTTTTCGACTTCCCCGTGGAAACGCAGGGTATGAAATCAGAGTAACCTCATATTCAAGATCCGTTGACGTGCCTTATGCCCTGGCCTGGTGGGCGACAGCAGCGCCTCCGCCAGCTGGCATGGCCGATGTTTTCATCGATGACGCCTTGACCGAGGAACGGGACAGCGGGTCCAAGCCCCTCCTTTTTAACGTACGCTTGTCCCAACCCGGTGCCAGCAACATCACTGTTGACTATGCCACAGCCAACGGGACCGCCAATGCCGGGAGCGACTACACTTCCACCAGTGGCACTTTGACGTTCCTGCCGGGGGAAACTGTTAAGACGGTCAGCGTATCGGTCCTCGGCGACACCAGCATCGAAAGCAACGAGACCTTTACCGTTAACCTTAGCAACGCCACCAATGCCACAATTTACACAGGCACTGGCACGGGAACCATTCTTAATGAGGATGGCAACGGCTCCATCACCGCAGCTAGCGATGGCCCCTATGCCGTGGCGAAAAACCAGCAATTGTACGTGATGGGGCCGGGAATATTGCAAAACGATGTCGGGACCAATTTGCAAGCTATTTTGATCGACGAGCCGGCCAACGGAACCCTCAAGCTGGTGCCCGACGGCTCGATCGCCTACTATCCGAATACCGACTACGTTGGCTCGGACAGCTTCACTTACAAGGCCAAGGACGCGACCACGTTCAGCAACCTGGCCACGGTTAGCATTAACGTCCTCAACAACACTCCGCCAACGGCCAACCCGGACGGCGTTTATTCCGTCCTGCACGGGCGAACGCTTAACGTTTCCGCCCCGGGTCTTCTGGCCAATGATACCGACCCCGATAGCGATCCGTTGACGGCGTACCTGGTCACGAATCCGACCTTTGGCACGGTGACGGTCAATACAAACGGCTCTTTCACCTACACCGCCGATCTCTCCTGGGCGGGAATCGATAGCTTTGTTTACCAGACCTTTGATGGCATCTCCTACAGCGATCCGGTTGCGGTCGATCTGGACGTGTTGAACACCAATCCCGTGGCGGCAAACGACTCGTACTCAACTGCCGTGAATCAGCCGTTGACGGTGACGGCGCCGGGTGTGTTGGGCAATGATTCGGACGCCGACGCCGACGCGCTGACGGCCGTTCTGGTCAGCGGACCCACGAGCGGCACCTTGACCCTGAACAGCAACGGCTCGTTCACCTACACGCCCAACACCGGCTTTTCCGGCACGGACAGCTTTACCTACCAGGCCTTCGATGGCGCGGGTTACAGTAACACGGCCACGGTGACGATCACGGTCGGCCAGCCGCAGCTATTTGCGGGCGAAGCTTTCCCAGGGGATTCTGCAAGTTTGTCCGCACCCGATCTTGCGGGGGTAAGGGCGGAGGCCGTGCGCCGCTGGGCCGCGGCAGGTTACGACACCCAGGCCCTGGTCCAGGTGAGTTGGCAAATCACCGATCTCCAAGGAAATCTCCTGGGGCTGACCTTGCAAAACACCATCTTGATCGACCAGAACGCCGCCGGGTATGGTTGGTTTGTGGATGAAACGCCTTTCGAGGATTCTGAATTCAGCGTGTTTGCGGCTCCGACGGAAATCCACGCCGTCGAAGTCAGCCCGGGATACGGCAAGGTGGATCTCTTGACGGTGGTGATGCACGAATTGGGCCACGTTTTGGGTTATGACAGCCTCGATGCCTCCCTGGCCCCGAATAATTTGATGACGGCCACCCTGGGAACCGGCATTCGCCGGCTTCCCGAGGGAATTCAAACCCAGGGGTTACTGGCCCTTCTGGATCGCGGCCTGGAATTTGGCGATGTGCCCCTCGCCTTCTTCGCGGGCCGCAGCGGGCCAGGGTCCGTGCCGGGCTGGTATTACGATCCCTTCGCGCATGGGGTTCCGTTGGATATTCTCGTTGAGACCGGCCCGGCCCTGGCGCTTGCCGATTTCGCTTTGTCCAGTCCCACTTCGCAGGACGACCAGGACGACGTTCTGGTTGGGGGCGACGGGAATGACCTCCTCCTGGGCGGCGGGGAAGGCAAGGACCTGTTGGTCGGCGGGTTCGGGAAAGGCTAGGCCCGATTTTCCCTTCGTGATGGCCACCTTTCCAGGTTCGCACGTCGAGACGGCCAGACCGACCTCGCAACCCTCTTCATGCGATGCTCCGTTTAAAGCCGTCATCGTGGCGAGAAGTCTGGAAAAGGTTGTCTTATTCCAGGAAGGAAATCCCCCTTCTTTTGCTCCCCCCAGACCGCCAGATTGGCATTTTTGTTCAGACCGGGGATTTCCTATAATAAGGATTGTGCCGGAGGCTGGGGCGTCCGGCGTGCGCAGGGCCCCGAGACCAGGTAATAATACACCATGGCTACCGAAACCAAAATTGAAGCAACCCTCTGGGAACGTTTTACCGATAAGCTCGGCGCCATCACCGAAAGCATCGCCAGCTTTCTCGGCCGACTGTTCGGCTCGAGCAACGAACGCATCATCCGCGCGCTCGGCTTCATTCGCGGCAAGCATCAGATCGAGCATACCGTCGTGCCCGGGTCGCACCTGGCCCAGGTCAACGAGCTGGAAGAGGGGATGAAGGCGCTGTCGGACGAGGAGCTCAAGGGCCTGACGCCGAAGTTTCGCGAGCGGTTTGCCCAGGGCGAAACCATGGAGGATTTGCTGCCGGAAGCGTTCGCCGCCTGCCGCGAGGCGGCCCGCCGCACCAAGAACATGCGCCATTTCGACGTGCAGATCGTCGGCGGCGTCATCCTCCATCGCGGCAACATCACCGAGATGGTCACCGGCGAGGGCAAGACCCTGGTCGCCACTCTGCCCGCCTACCTCAACGCCCTCGAGCAGAAAGGCGTGCACATCGTCACGGTCAATGATTACCTGGCCCGCCGCGACTGCGAGTGGATGTCGCCCATTTACCACGCCCTGGGCATCACCTGCGGCTTCATCCAGAGCGAGATGGACTCGGTCACCCGCCGCAAGGCCTACGACTGCGACATCACCTACGGCACCAACAGCGAGTTCGGCTTCGACTACCTGCGCGACAACATGAAGCCCGCCCGCTGGGGCGATGCCGATTACGATCCCTGGTACCACCAGTGCCAGAAGGCGCTCAACTTCGCCATCATCGACGAGGTGGACAACATCCTCGTGGACGAGGCGCGGACGCCGTTGATCATCTCCGGGCCGGCGTTCGGCGACCTGCGCCGCTATGCCCGCGCCAACGACCTCGCCGTGCAACTGTCCGATCTGCAGAAGAGAGAACCCGGCACTTATTTCGAGGTCAAGGAAAAGGAACGCACCTGCCACCTGACCGACCAGGGGGTGCGCAAGGCCGAGGAGTTGGCCGGCGTCGAGAGCTTCTACACCGCCGGCAACATGGAATGGCCCCACCTGATCGACAACGCCCTCAAGGCCCACCACCTCTACCACAAAGACAAGCAAT
>CAZFGM010000747.1:0-3543 GCA_964518515.1 uncultured Alcaligenaceae bacterium
CGTGAACGGGGCTGACCCTCAAACATTGGAAAAAGCGCAATGGTATTGATTGCAAGGCGAAAAGTTTTCGGAGCGCCCTCGTGTTTGTCTTGGGGACGGATCGCTGGCAGGTGGATAATGCAGGAAAAAAAGGAGCCGGCTGCGGGTGAGCGGGCAATGCCCTGGAGGTGACCACGGGTGTCCCAAAGTCCTCTAAAGGGCTTTAGCTTACGGGAGTGGCACCCTTTCGGCGAAAGCCGAAACCGCTCTCGATTTGCAACAAAGACACCGTCAGTGGCCCTCCAGGGCTTTCCTTCATTATCACGTCTGGATATTTCATTGCAAGGCGAAACGCAATTCCAGGCCAGACTTTTTCCTGAAGGCGAACCCGAGTTACTCCACCCGAAACGGGCTGAACGGCTCCTTTTCGTGGCGGATTTCATCCACCGGCTCTTGCCCCCTCCGGCCCTTGTAGAGTCGATTAGGAAAATTCACGACAAAGGCCGGCTTGGGTCCCAGATTCTTGTAGGCATGAACCACGCCGGGCGGGACCAGGACCAGAGTCGGCCGGCGGACTCCTACCAACAAGGTCTGGCGTTCTCCATGGGTCGGCGAATCCGGGCGATTGTCCCACAAGTACACCTGGAACCGCCCCGATAAAAAGGCAAAGCAATCCGTCTGCGCCCGATGCTCGTGCGGTCCGCGAACCACCCCTGGCTCGGTCAGCGACAGGTAGCTCATCGCCGGCTGATAATCTGCCGGCAGCTCATCCTGGCGAAACAACTCGACCAGCCAGCCGCGGTCATCGCGCTGTTTCTTCAGCGCCTTGATGAGGACCCCGGAAAGGACAGGCCGGTTTCGCGCTCGAATGCGGGCGGTCATTTCTGGCCTCCGAGAAAAAGGGGCCCATTCAAAGTACCTTAATTCGATTGGGGAGAAAAGGCCCAGTTGGGAACCTGGAAACCCGGCAATTTCCCATGTGATTGGCAAGGTTATCGGCTAAGGCAAAGTTAGACCCGATCAGGAAGGATCGGTCTTGGCCTTTTTCTCCGCCTTTTCCAGGTCGGCAAACAACGTCAGCGGCACGTCCAGGCGCGGGCGGCGGCCGCGGCGGCGGTCCGGCTGCGGCAGCTCCTGGTCCAAGTGATGGCGCTCCAGCTCGGCCAGCACCACCGCGGCGCGGTCGATGACCTCGGCGGGCACGCCGGCCAGGCGGGCCACGTGGATGCCGTAGCTCTTGTCGGCGCTGCCCGGGGCGATCTGGTGCAGGAAGACGATCTCGTCCTGGTATTCGCGGACCAGGACATTGTGATTGCACAGGCCGGGCAGGGTCTGGGCGAGCTGGGCCAGCTCGTGGTAGTGCGTGGCGAACAGGGCGCGGCAGCCAATGTGCGTGTGCAGGTGCTCGGTGATGGCCCAGGCCAGGCTGACGCCGTCGTAGGTGCTGGTGCCGCGGCCGATCTCGTCGAGGATGACCAGGCTGCGCGGGGAGGCGTTGTTGAGGATGTTGGCCGCCTCGGTCATCTCGACCAGGAAAGTGCTCTGGCCGCGGCCCAACTCGTCGCTGGCGCCGACGCGGGTGAAGATGCGGTCGGCCAGGCCGACGCGGGCCTGGCGGGCCGGCACGAAGCTGCCGATCTGGGCCAAGAGCGTCAACAGCGCGACCTGGCGGATAAACGTGGACTTGCCCGACATGTTCGGTCCGGTGATGAGCCAGAGAAAGCCGTGATCGGGACCCAGGGCGACGTCGTTGGGCACGAAAGTCCCGGGCGGCAGCGTCTGTTCCAGCACGGGGTGACGGCCGCCGGCGATTTCCAGGATCGGCTCGTCGCACAGCTGGGGCCGGATGTAGTTGCGCGACACCGCCAGGTCGGCCAGGGCGGCCAGCACATCGAGGGCGGCGAGCACTTCCGCGGTTTGCAAGAGCCGGGCCGTCTGGGCCGCCACCTGGTCACGCAGGGCGAGAAACAACTCGTATTCGCGCTGCTGGCTTTTTTCCTCCGCCGACAGGACCTTTTCCTCGTACTCCTTCAGCTCCGGGGTGATGTAGCGTTCGGCATTTTTCAAGGTCTGTTTGCGCTGGTAGTCGGCGGGAATCTTGCTGGCGTGGGTGTGGGTGATTTCGATGTAATAGCCGAAGACGTGGTTGAAACCGACCTTGAGGGAGTTGATGCCGGTGCGGGCGATTTCCTGGGCCTGAAAGTGGGCGATCCATTCCTTGCCGCCGCGGGCGATCTGGTGCAGCTCGTCCAGGGCAGGATCGTGGCCGGGGCGAATCAGGCCGCCTTCCCTGGGACTCAGCGGCGGCTCATCGACAAGAGCGGCATCGAGAGCGGCGCGCAGGTCCGGGCACAGCTCGAGCCGCGTTTCCAGCTCGCGCAAGAGGGGAGCGCGGCGGGCGGTGATACGGGCCTTGACGCGCGGCAACAGCCGCAACGTGCGGGCGATGGCCGCCAGGTCGCGTGGCGACGCCCGGCCGGTGCTGACGCGGGCGGTCAGCCGCGGCAGGTCGAAACTTTCCTCCAGGCCCGACCGCAGCTCGTTCCGCAAGGCGTGATCTTCCGTCAGCTCCGCGACGGCATCGAGGCGAGCTTCGATGCCCGCGCGCACGGCCAGGGGAGCAAGCACCCATTCCTGGAGCAACCGGCTGCCCATCGCCGTGACCGTGCGATCGAGGACCGCCAACAGCGAGCCCTGGCGGTCGCCGTCGCGCAGGGTGCGGGTCAATTCCAGGCTGCGGCGCGTCACTTCATCCA
This sequence comes from uncultured Alcaligenaceae bacterium, assembly GCA_964518515.1. Classification (GTDB taxonomy): domain Bacteria; phylum Planctomycetota; class Planctomycetia; order Gemmatales; family Gemmataceae; genus CAZFGM01. Next base: position 2,736 of record CAZFGM010000747.1, read on the forward strand.
GGACCAGGAATTCTTCCGGGCGATACGGTTGCAGGCGGCGGATGTGGGCCAGGTCCGCCTTGAGGGTTTCCTGGACGTACTGCAATAAGGCCCCGGCGGCGCTGAGACAAAGCTGGCTATCGTCGAAGCCGAAACCCGCCAGCGTGGTAACGTGAAAATGCTGGAACAAGACTGCCCGGGCCGCTTTCTCCTCAAACGTCCAGTCCGGGCGCGGCGTCAAGGTCAGGACCGGCCCAATGGCGCGGAGCAGGCCGGCCAGGCGTTCGGCCTCGCGTTCGGGGCACAAACATTCGGGCGGCGCGAGCCGGCCCATCTCATCCCCCAGCCGTGCCTGGGGAAAATCGGCGGCGTAAAATTGCCCCGTGGACAGGTCGAGCCAGGCCAGCCCCGCCAGCGAACGACCTGCCGCCGAAGGGCACAGGGCCGTCAGGTAATTGGCCTGCCGCGGCTCGAGCAGGTTGTCTTCGGTGATGGTGCCGGGCGTGACCACGCGGGTAACGTCGCGGCGCACCAAGCCCTTGGCCAGGGCCGGGTCTTCCACCTGGTCGCAGATGGCCACGCGGTGTCCTTGCTGGAGCAGTTTGCGCAGGTAGTTTTCCAGCTGGTGGTGCGGAAACCCCGCCATGGGAACGGTCTTGTCGCGGCTGGTGAGGGTCAGGCCCAGCGCCTTGGCCGCCAACTCGGCGTCGTCGTGGAAGAGCTCGTAAAAATCCCCCATGCGGAACAATAGAAGCATGCCCGGATGCCGCTCTTTGGCTTCCCGGTACTGTTGCATCATGGGGGTGGTCATGGTCTACTCTTGCTCTTA
>CAZFGM010000748.1:0-3535 GCA_964518515.1 uncultured Alcaligenaceae bacterium
GCATGGGCATGGCCCCGTCGGCGGACATCGGCGACCGCCACGCCGTCTTCCAGCCGGCTCACGGCACCGCCCCGGACATCGCCGGCCAAGGCATCGCCAACCCCATCGCCGCCATCCTGTCGGCCGGCCTGATGTTGGACTGGCTGGGGCGGCGGCACGCTCATGCGGGGTTGCGCGAGGCCCTCCGTCGCATCGACCTGGCCGTGACCCGCGTGCTGGCCGAGGGCAAGGTTCTGCCGCCCGATCAGGGCGGCTCGGCGAGCACGGCCGCCGTCGGCGACGCCGTGGCGCGGGCTTTCATGATCGATAGGTAATGTCCCGGATTCATTTGATGACGTGGCGATTCGACTCGCTGAATGGATCAGAAAGCCGTTTCCTTTTCGATAGTCTTTGTCCCTTTTTCCGCGAGAAGGGCTCGAGCCTGGGCCAGCCGGGCGCGCAGTGTTTCCTCGGACCACGGCCACATGGGGGGCTGGGCAGGCGGGGGGCCATTGCCGGCGGTTTCCTGGTCAGCCGGTTCGGGAATAGCGGCCGCGATCAAAGTGGCCAGGTCGGCCGGAATTGCCCCGTGTTTGAGTTGTAGCCGCTTGGCCGGACCCTGGCCGTCCTGGTAGTGGACTTCATCGTACATCCAGTGACGGAGGAACAATTCCTCATCACGGGACAGTTTCATCGGGAGGTGCTTGTTCCGCATACGTGTAGTCGCTCAAGGGGTTTTGCGTGCCTGGCTGGGTGAACCGATGCCGCAATGCCCAATCTGCCAGGGAAGAATGGGGCGGCTCTCCATCTGCTTGTTTCTTGACTTCCAGTTCCGCTTGTCCATAGCGGAAAATAGGCCATCCACCCTGAGGAACCCGAGGTTGCCTGCTATCATCGAAACCGATGAGACTATTACAATAGGGACAAGCGAGAGCAGCCCCTGCCCGGGCATGGAACAATAACTGGAACGCTGTCGTCGTCCGTTTCACCGCGGGTAGACATTCGAGGAGGGCGTCCGCGATGAATCCTCCACAGTACAGGCAGTAGATGCTCCAGTACGGCATTGATTTCCGCGGCCCGATTGGCTGGCTCTTGGAATCTTCGTTCCAGCCAACTCCACACTACCGCGCCCGGTTCAGGTGGCAAGATCAAGATTGAGAAGCTGTCCGAAAAGGGGACAGGACCCCTCCATTCGCGTCGAAAGTCCTTTTTTCTCCTAGCGAACTCCAGGGTCCTGTCCTCTTTTCGGACAGCCTCTGACATGAAAAAAGCCTTTCGAGCGATGCCAAGCCGTTTGGGCGGTCTATTCCAAGGTGACGTTACGCGCTAGGCTTCCGCGCTCGGCGCCCTCCGCCCTGAATTCCTTGCTTTACCCTCCGGGTCTGGGGGTGGTAAACTACTTGCATGCCAACCAACACCCTGAAGATGTGCCGCTTGACCTGCGCACGGTTTGTCGCCGCGCTCGGAATGGTGGTTCTCCTGGCCAACCGGACCCAAGCCGGCCTGTATTATTCCGGCGAGGTCTACGCCGAGCTGCCCTCGCAGTGGCGCGGCTTCCTGCTCGATCAGCGGACGCTGCGCAACATCGCCGTGCCGGAAACTCCCAAGACGCCGGCCAGCCCGGCCCGTCTGCGCTATCTCGACGAGAAATCCCGGTTGGAGAAGAAAGAAAAGTTGACCGCCGACGAGTTGGCCGACCTGGGGGCCATTCACATCCGCCTGGGCGAAATCACCCCGGCCCTGGCTTTATTGCGCAAAGGCCACCAGGAACACCCCAACCATTTTCGCATCGTCGCCAATCTGGGCACCGCCTGGCACCTGGCCGGCGATCTCCATCAAGCGGCCATCGCCTTGCAGCAAGCCCGCCGGCTGGCGCCCGGCAAATACCAGAAGGTCGAGGAATATCATCTCAAGCTCGTGCAGCTTCGCCTGCGGCAGAGTAAGACGGACCGGTCGCTCGATAACCTCTTCGGCATCCGCTACCTGGGGGACAAGGGCCACTATGAACCGGGCAAGCTGGCCGCGGTTGAAAAGAAGAAACTGCCCAGTCATGCGGTGGCTGTCGCCCAGCACCTCGCTCTGGCGCTGCCCGCGGATGGCCGGCTGTTGTGGCAGCTCGCCGAGCTGGCCAACGCCCACGGCGACGTCAAGGTCGCCGCCGCCATTATGGACGGCTGCGTTACCGCCTTTGGCATGTACGATCCGGACTTGCGCAAACATCGCCTTCTTTTGCGCGAGGCCGCCGACAAGTTGCCCAAAGTCGCGTTAAGTCCCAAGAAGGAACACGAGAAGGAACACACTGGCGGCCTGGCCGCCCGTTCCAAACGCCCCCTGGTCACGCGCCTGGACAAAGGCCCCTTGCCGCCCATCAGCGCCACCGAGGTCAATGCCATGCCCTGGGAGCTGTTCGCCGAGACCGCGGTCGATTCCAAGTTCAAGCCGACCTTTCCCAAGTATCTGCACGAGCTGGACGGCAAACAGGTGTCGCTGAACGGTTTCATGATGCCCCTGAGCGACGATGCGGAGGCGTCGGCCTTCTTGTTCATCGAGTATCCGGTGGGCTGCTGGTACTGCGAGATGCCCGACGTGACCAGCATCGTCTACGTCGAGCTGCCCGCCGGCAAGACCGCCGCCTTCGCCCGCGGCCTAGTCCGCGTCACCGGCCGACTGCGCCTCAACGCCAGCGATCCGGAAGATTTTCTTTATGCGATCCGGCAAGCGCGGGTGGGGGGCGTGGATTGAGGGATCAGATCACCCACCCGTACCGATCAATTTCGCGACCCCCATTGATCGGTACGGCCGCGCGTTGTAAGGCCGGCCCATGTCGTGCCTTACACGCACCCCGCGCACCGTGCCGATCAATTCCATGCCACAGGGGGAACCGAGCAATTTGGGTTCTTGCGTGGCACTGGGGTTTGCGATAGAGTATTTTTCACTCATAAAACCTCCTTGTCGAAGAAAAACCGTGCTATGCAGAATTGTTCCACGTTTCTCCGAAGAAACGTGGACGATTTCTATACACTCACAAGTTCGCCGGCAACGAGTTGTCGCACCCATGAGTTTGACTTGGTTCTTGTTTGCTGAAGCGCCACCCACGGCAACGAGCCCGGATCGCGAACTTCAAGGCATGGCGTCGCCCGCCGCGGTCCGTGAGCGGATTAGCGCCGGACTCGGAAACGCCGTCGCTTGGTACAAGGACGGCTGGGGCCAGTACGGCGATGACGGCTGTATGCTTGAGTTTCACGTTCCCGAGAACGAGGATCCGGTCGTCTGCGTCATGATTAAATTAAGGTGCGCGGCATGGGTGCGGCTGAAACACTCTTGAGGCTAGCTCATCAAAATGAATGGTGTCTCGTTGACGATTCGTTGACGCCGATGGCGGGTTCGTAGCGTCTTGATGCTTCATGCCGGCGAACCAGTCGCTGCAGACCGACCGCCGCCCATGTTGTGTTTCCGAGTCATTCAGCTCAGCGAGGGCCGCGGCGGCTGAGCTTGGTCGTTCGGCCGAACGAGTCGTTGCAGATGTAACGATGAATGTCAAGTCCCCTCTACCTGA
>CAZFGM010000749.1:0-3528 GCA_964518515.1 uncultured Alcaligenaceae bacterium
TGGGGGATGATTACCTCGCGCCGCCAATCGGGGGTGAGTCAAAGGGATTTCGCCAAGGCTTTGGCTAGAACCTGTTGCCCGCTGGGGGAAATGCGGTTGCGCTTGGCCACCGAACAATCTATCATGGTTTCCTCCGGGGTTGCAGGTGGAAAACACATGCACTTCATAGCATCAAGCGAAACCAGATTGCAGACCTTCCCGAATAAGAGCCGGATCGAAACCCCCCTCAATTTCTCACGCCATCTTGCCGATATTACCAAAGATCCCACGCCGTCTCATCAGCGAATCGCGTCGGAGGCCAGCGTGTTGCCGCAGCCCGTGAAAGCCTCTTGGCTTACCGACCTGGTGGCCCAGGTAGTCGCGGCCTCGGGCATCGGCTACCTGGCCACGGCCTATTCCATCTCACGCTGGCTGACCCGCAAGTCGCGCTCGCGACCTGCCATCCCCGCCACCTGGCTCCGCCGGGATAAACCCGGCGGCTCGTTGGAAACTCTTGAATGCCGGACCGCCGACGGCCTGCGCCTGGCGGGCTGGGCGGTGACGCCGCCGGCGCCGCGGGCCACGGTGGCCCTGTTCCACGGCCTGCGCGGCAGCCGCCAGAAAATCCTCGATCGCATCGGCTTTTTAACCCGCGCCGGATACCGCTGCGTGGCCTTCGATCATCGCGCCCACGGCCAGAGCGACGGCAAACGCACCAGTTTCGGTTTCCACGAACGCCAGGACGTGGCCGCCGTCCTGGAGCTGATCGCCCGCCGCTGGCCCGACCAGCCGCAGGCGGCGTTCGGCATCTCGATGGGGGCGGCCGCCCTGTGCTACGCCGTGCCGCACACCCGCCAATGCCGGGCCGTCATTCTCGAAAGCATGTATCACGACCTCTATCACGCCTTCCACACGCGGGCAGGCCGCGGCTATCCCTTGTGGTTTTATCGCTTCAGCCGCGGCGTCGTCTGGATCACGGAAAAACGCCTCGGCGTCCGCCTTTCCCAGCTGGCCCCGGTCAACTACGTCGGCGAATTGGCTCCCTCACCCGTGCTTCTTCTGACCGGAGGCGACGATCTCTACGCCTCCCCCGACGACATGGCCAGATTATTCGCCCATTGCCGGGAACCGCGCGAGCTGGCCATCATCCCCGGCGCCGCCCACACCAACCTGGGTGAAAAAGGCGGCCGGCTCTACCAGGAGCGCGTGCTGGATTTCCTGCATCGCCGCCTGGCCGCCTAAAGTGAACGTGGCCGAGTGGCATGAAAAAAAAGTGGCCAGGGGGCAGACCGTCTCCCGTCGTTGACATGGTGGTCACGTCAGCGTGAACGAAGCTCGCTCGGCGGTTCGTGTCGATAAAATCTCCAACAGCCGCTTGTCCGAATGGAGTTCATTGTAGGCTTCCGACCTACTCGGGATAGAACTTTGCTCCGGTTCCCGCCCTCTCACGGGGCTGGCCATCTTTTGCCAAAAAACTCAAGAAACCTCGCATCCGGTCCGGCCGGCGTTTATAATTTCACTGGGAGAAGAGTGGTCAAGGAACTTAACTATGTTCTCGGCAAGAAAAATTATCTGGCTGGTGGCGGGCCTGTTGTTTCTGAATGGTTCATTTCAAGGCCGGGCGGCAGCCCAAGGCCAGCCAAAGCCGCTCGTAGCCGGCCAGCCCGCGCCCGATCTGGTCGGCGGCGGCGACTGGCTCGGCACCGACACGCCGCTCCGCCTCAAGGACCTGCGCGGCAAAATCGTCGTCCTCGATTTCTGGACCTTCTGCTGAATTAACTGCTTGCACCTCTTTCCCGACCTGGTCAGATTGGAAAAGAAGTATCCCAAGCACCTCGTCGTCATCGGCATCCACACGCCCAAGTTCGAGGCCGAGAAAGAAACCGCACGCATCAAAAAAGCGATGGACCGCTACGAGTTGGCCCATCCCGTGGTTAACGACGCCGACGCCAAGATCGCCCGCGCCTACCAGGCCACCTCCTGGCCCACCACCTACCTGATCGACCCGGAAGGCAATCTGGTAGGCAAGATCGCCAACGAAAAAATTTACGACGTGATGGACAAGGCCATCAGCCAGCTCGTCAAGATTCACCGTGCCAAGAAGACGCTCAACGAAAAATTGCTGCCCTTCCAGACCGCCTCGGCGGCGGCGAAAAAGACCGCCCTGTTGTTTCCCGGCAAGGTTCTGGCCGACGAGGCCGGCCAACGGTTGTTCATCGCCGACAGCACTAACCACCGCATCGTCATCACTGACCTGGCCGGCAAAAAAATCGCCATCGCCGGCGCCGGCAAGTCCGGCAAGACGAACGGTCCCTTCGCCAAAGCCCAGTTCAACGATCCGCAAGGTCTGGCCCTTTTCGGCAACACCCTGTACGTGGCCGACCGCGGCAACAATCTCCTCCGTGCCCTGGACCTGAAAACGCAAACCGTCAAAACCGTCGCCGGCACCGGCCGGCAAGGAAAGGACCTCCTCCGCGGCGGCTTGCCTCTGACGGTCGGCCTCAACAGCCCGTGGGGACTCTTCGTTCAGGACAAGAAGCTGTACATCGGCATGGCGGGCCATCACCAGATCTGGATTCTGGAACTCGCCAAGAACAACCTCTACCCCTTCGCCGGCACCGGCTATGAAGGCATCAAGGACGGCCCGCGCCACCTGTGCTGGCTGGCCCAGCCCAGCGGCCTGGCCGCCGACCGAAGCAGCCTCTACGTCGCCGACAGCGAAAGCAGCGCCATCCGCCTCCTCCCCCTCGACGGCAAGGGTTTGGTTAAGTCCATCGTCGGCACGGGCCTGTTTGATTTCGGCGACAAGGACGGCGTCGCCAACGACGTCCGCCTGCAGCATCCGCTCGACGTGGTCCATCATCTGGGCAAGCTGTACATCACCGACACCTACAACCACAAGATCAAGGTGATCGACCCGCTGGCCCGCTCCTGCGCCACCCTGGTCCTGGAAGACGCCGACGGCGGCAAAGGCCCCCTGTTCGACGAGCCCGCCGGTCTCAGCTACGCCGCCGACAAGCTCTACGTGGCCGACACCAACGCCCACCGCATTCGCGTGGTGGATTTGAAGAGCCGCAAGGTTTCCACGCTGGCACTGGAAGGGGTGGAGGCGCCGTAGCGCAGGCGCTCACAAAGAAACCAGGTGCACGCGGTTTTTGCCGGTGGTCTTGGCGGTGTACATGGCCTGGTCGGCGGCGGCCAGAAACTGCGACGGGGTGCAGGTGGTATGGTGCGGGAAACAGCTGGCCGCGCCGTTGGAGACGCCGACCTGGCCCACGTGGTCGCCCTCCCGGATCGTTAATTGATTGACGGCTTGCCAGAGGCGCTGGGCCAGGCTGTGGAGGACCTGCAAGGCGATGGCGGGCGGCGTCGGCAGGTCCGGTACCTTGGCGAGCCTGGCAAGCAATGGTTGGTCCGTCATCGGTCCCGATGGTTAGAAGGAGGCGATGGCAAAACAGACGATGTTTGCCAAAAGAATGGCACGCTCCGGACAACTAGTCAATTCCGGGGAGGAAAAACTTCCTCCTCGTTGCCAATCCGGCGACCGTT
>CAZFGM010000750.1:0-3518 GCA_964518515.1 uncultured Alcaligenaceae bacterium
GCGGCCACTTCCCGCGCCATGTCGCTGATTTGCCGGTAACGCTTGGCGGGGTTCTTGGCCAGCGCTTGATCGAGGATCGGCACGAACGGGCTGGACACTTTGCTCAAATCGGGCGGCGCGGTCAGGTGTTTCATGAGGATTTCGCCGGCACTCTCGCCGTCGAACGGGACGTGGCCGGTGAGCATTTCATACAGGATGACGCCGGCGGCGTAGAGATCGATGGAGCGGTTGTAGTTGCCGGTCGAGATTTCCGGGGCCATGTAGTGGACGGTGCCGACGCTCTGCGTCTGGCCGACGACCTGGCTGCCGCCGATGAGCTTGCTCAGGCCGTAATCGCCGACCTTGACGAGGCCATTCTCGACGAAGATGTTGGCCGGTTTCAGATCGCGGTGGACAATGCCCTGATCGTGCAGATAGGCGATGGCGGCGGCCAGGCCCCCAAACCACTGGCGCGCCAGGTCCGGGGCGACGCCGCTGGCATTGCGTGCGAGAATGGCGCTGAGCGATTCGCCGGCGACGTATTCCATAACCACCCAGGAATGGCCTTGGGAGTCGCTGCGCAGGTCGTACAGGGCGACAAGGTTGGAATGCTTGACGTTGAGGCACTGGGACATGCCGCGCAGCTCGATGTCGGTATTGGCATTGACGAGCTTGAGGGCCACTTCCTTGCCGCCGTCGGAGACGGCATAGTACACCTCGCCGAAGCCGCCGCGGCCGATGCCGCGCTTCAACGTGTAGCCTTCCAGCGGCCGCTGCCCGGAACTGTAGGTGAACCGCATGGCAACCTCCTTCGCCGTGGGAGTGTGAGAGTGTGGGAGAGTGTGCGTTCTCAAAGCCCAGGGACGGCCGTCCCTGGGCTTTTGGCCTCACCACTCACTCTCCCAACCTTCCACGCTCTCACGTCATCTGCCGGCCGGCGCTTTCCACGGCGAGGGAGAAATCCTCACCGTGAACCGTGGCTTCCGCGCCGAGGACGCCGTGGTCCTGGAATGCTTGACCGTTGATAAGCAGCTTGCCCTCCGCACGGATGCCCAGGCCGTCCTTGTGGCGGTACAGAACCACGGACTTGTCACGGTCCGGCATTACCACATGGGCGTTGGGACCGGGCCCCAGGACTAACGAGTCCGCCATCAACAGGACGCCGTCCACGGCCAGTTTCAAACGGTGGCCGCTCACCAGGTCCAGTCGCGCCGTGGCGCTGACCGGCACCGGCAGGTGGAACAGAAACTGGCAACTGCTGCCCAGGGTCACGCGGTCGCCGCTCTGCAGCAGGGTCCGCGTCGCCGCCTGGCCGTTGACCTTGACACCGCGGACCGCTTCGAGCAAATAGCCCTCCGAATCGCGGGTCAAGGTCGCGTGCCGCCTTGAGACGTCGGCAAAAAGCGGCACGTCCACCTGAGCTTGGGGCGACACCTGTCCCAGCGTGATGCTGTTACCCAGGCACACCAGGTAGCCGCCCACGCCGTCGATCCACAACAAATAGCGGGGCGATTTCTCCTCCGCAGTCCGGTCCGCGCTGGCCCCTTCATTCTTACCCCGGGTGGTGACCACGGTTTCGGGCATGATGGCCTTCCAGGCCTGGCCGCGCAGGCGGCGGGCTTCCGCGTGATCCGGAGCCAGGGACAGCACCTGGTCGCACAGTTGCAGAACCTCGCGCCAGCGCCCGAGCGGGGCCACTTCGAGGAGCTTGGCCAAAAGCTCGTCAAAAGTGTGGTTCCGGTCATCCAGGACACGCAAAAATCGGCCCAGGGCCGCGACAAAGCCCGAGCCCGGCAGCAGGCGCCCGATTGTTTCGACGATCTGGCGGGCCTGGGTGAAGTCGCCATGGTCCGCCAGAGCGCCGGCCCGAATCCAGTCGCGCGCGGCTTCCTCCAGCGCTGCCAGCTCGGCCTGGCGCACACCACGCTCGCGCAGCTGGGCGACTACCTCCAAGGCCCGCCCCGGTTTGCCTGCCTCCAGAAGCGCCCGCACTTCGGCCAACCCCAGCCGCGTCAGCGCTTGCCGCAAGTCCACCCCCGCCGCCGCGCCGCATTGCTCGGCCTTGAGCAATTCCCCCCAGGCGGCCAGCGCCTCGTCTTGGCGCAAATACCGTTGACCGCGCTCGACATGGGCCCGGGCCAGGTGCTGATTCAGTTCCTCCTGCTGTTTCGCGCTCAGGTTCCCCGGCTGATCCAGCAGGCACTGCACTTCCTCCAGGCGGCCCGCTTTCAGGGCCTCCTGCGCTTGACGCCAGGCAAACCAACCGAGTCCGAGCATGAGGATCCTTGGGATTTCTTGATTCTGGTCCAGCGAAACCGCCGCGCGAACGACAGGTCCGCCGGACCTTGTTCTATTTTACCGAAGAAAACACGGGCGGTCCGCGCGTCCCGCTCCCGAATCCAAGGGGGAAGCGGTGAGTGAAGTATTGCCAATTGCCAATTGCCAATTGCAGAAGGCCCGCTCTAATGGTGTACCGGCCACCCGCTAATCGTTGCCGCGGAATTCGGTCAAGATCCTAAATTCTAATGAATTCATTGCGGTCCTTTCGCGGCCATTAGCTCAAGTCAATTGGCAATTGGCAATTGGTAATTGGCAATTGGCAATTTTCCTCCAACTCTTTCCCTCGCAGAAGTACCTACTTCTGGCTCACCGCCGTGCCGCCTTCCAGGTGGTTGCGGATGTCCTGCACCGAGGCGGCCTTGCCTTTGGGCCGGGGCCGCTGGTCCACCGGAATGAAGTCGTTGGCCAGCGGTCCGCTCAGAAGCTCGAGCTCGGCGCGCTGGACGTCGTGCCGGTGCTCGATGTGCGACAGGATGCCTTCGATTTCCGTGGCCCGGCTGTCGTCGAGCTTGACTTTGCTGCCCATGCGGGCGATCTTCAGCGTTTCCTCGTCCGCTTCGAGCTGGGCCAAACGCAGTTCGTATTCCTTTTTCTTGGCAATCATCTTGGCCAGTTGCTCGCGCGTGGCGGTCAAGGCCCGCTCCTTGGCCTCAAGCAGTTTTTCCATGCTTTTGAGATGGGTCTCGCTGCGTTTGTAACTGTCAAAATCGTGTTGCAGCTTGGTGCGCACGCGGTCGGCGGTGTAGATTTCGCCGCCGTATTCCAGCACGGTGGGATTGTCTTCCAGGTCCTTGGCCATGGTCAGCATCAGGGTTTTCTGGTCGGCCAGGTTGGCCTGCGTGGTCTTCATATCCTTCTTGAGCCGGTTGCTGGCGGCCATGTGCTCGGCGATGGGCCGGAGCATGTTGCTGACGTCGCGGTCCATGCTGGCAATTTCCTGCTTGACCCGCGCCAGCTCGATGGCCGTGGGCACCTGGTTCTTGGTTTCCTGGGTGACCTGGGCCCACAAGACGCCGGCATAGCTCAGGAGGTTGGTTTTTTTCACCAGCCAGAAGCCGCCGACGACGACCAGAAGGATAACGAAAAGTTTCCTGCTCATGGTGATACTCACCCCTTTCAAAAAAAAACGGGACAAACGCGCGGCTACACCGGCCCCGCGGTTCTCAGCCTTTCGCCCTTAGGTTCTTCGCCGCGGGGGG
>CAZFGM010000751.1:0-3512 GCA_964518515.1 uncultured Alcaligenaceae bacterium
AGGCCGGCTGCGCCATGCAGTACGACGGCCCCGATCACAACCAGCTCGACCGCACCCTGGCCGGCTTCGCCAAGCATCCCAACGTCGCCGCCTACCTCCTGGTCGGCCTCGGCTGTGAAACCGGCCAGGCCATCCACCTGGTGGAACATCAAGGCCTGATCCAGCTACCCCCCTTTTCCCCCCCTTCTCAAGGGGGGGCCAGGGGGGGTCGCAAGCCCGTGGTCATCACGGTCCAGGAATGCGGCGGCATCGGCAAGACCGTCGAAGCCGGCGTCAAAGCCATCGCCGAAATGCTGCCCCAGGTCAACGACGTTCGCCGCGTCAAGCTGCCGGCCAGTAAGATCATGCTCGGCACCAACTGCGGCGGCTCCGACGGCAACAGCGGCGTCACCGCCAATCCCGCCCTCGGCGTCGCCAGCGACCTGCTCGTCGCCCAGGGTGGCGCCAGCATCATCGGCGAGACGCCGGAAATCTACGGCGCCGAGCACCTGCTCACCCGCCGGGCCGTCAGCCGGGCCGTCGGCGAAAAGCTCGTCGAGCGCATCAAGTGGTGGGAGTGGTACACGGGCATCTTCGGCGCCGAGATCAACAACAACCCCTCGCCCGGCAACAAGGAAGGCGGCCTGACCACCATCTACGAAAAGTCGCTGGGCGCCATCGCCAAGGGCGGCAGCACCGCCCTGGTGGACGTGGTCGGCTACGCCGAGCCGGTGCGGGCCAAGGGCTTCGTCGTCATGGACACGCCCGGCTACGACCCGGTGTCGATGACCGGCATCGTCGCCGGCGGCGCCAACGTCCTGGTCTTCACCACCGGCCGCGGCTCGGTCTTCGGCTGCAAGCCCGCCCCGTCGATCAAGATCGCCACCAACTCGCCGATGTACCACCACATGATCGACGACATGGATATCAACGCCGGCGTCATCCTGGAAGGCACCCCGGTCGAGGTGGTGGGCCGGCAGATTTTCGAGGAGATTCTGGCGGTGGCGTCGGGCAAGAAGACGAAGAGCGAGATTAACGGGGTCGGCGAGGAGGAGTTCGCGCCGTGGAGCATCGGGCCAACGCTATAAGAATTGCGGCAAGCAACAATCAACAATGAACAGATTGAAAGACAGATTCAAAGAATGATAACTCCGTCTCCAAAGAGGAAATTGTAGGGGTTGGCAAGTCTTCGGGGAGTCTCGCCGTGCAGGCTCGAAGATTCGCCCGCGGCTTGGGAGCGGGAATAATCCATGCAACTCGTCTTGTACGGCTCCATCGCCTGGCGGCATCCGTTTGGCTTCGCCCAGGTTCTGGCCTGGGCCAAGCAGTTCGGCTGGGACGCCGTGGATGCGCGCGGCCTGAGCCTGGATAGTCCAGGCGATTTGGGCCAGCGGATCAACGCCTTTGGCTACGACATGCTGGGCCCGGGTCAGATTCGCCCGTCGGCCCGGGCTGACCTGCGCCGCCGCCTCGAGGATGCCGGTCTGCCGCTGTTGGGAATTTACTGCCCCAACCCGATCAATCTTCCTTGGGAGCTGGGCGATCACTGTCGCGAAAAGTTTTGCGACTATCTCGACCTGGCCGCCGACCTCGGCGCTCCCTGGGTGCGAACGATCAACAACACGACTTTCAGCGGCACCGGCCAGGACATGCCCGAAGAGGAAGCTTATCACCGCACGATCACCGGCTTGCGCGAAGTCGCCGGCCGGGCCAGGGACCGTAACGTCGGCATCCTCCTGGAAAATAACGAAAACACGGTGACCAGCGACGCCGCCGCGCTGCTGCGGCTGCGGCGCGACCTGGACAACGCCTGCCGCGTCGGCATCGTCTACGATCCGGTCAACGCCTACTTTCAAGGCCTGGACGTGGACGAGGGTTTCGCCTTGTTGGCGGGAAAGATCGCCATCTTGCACGTCAAGAACGTGCGCCGCTGGACCGAGCCGCGCTGGGACTACATGCCGCGCGGCGACTACAGCTACCAGTGGACGTCCCTGGCCGACGGCGATCTGGACTGGCCGCGCCTTTTGGCCCGCGCCGCCGGCCACGGCTTCGCCGGGCCCGTCGTGTACGAGTACGTCAACCCCTTCAAAGGCATGCCGCCGACCTACTGGAATACGCTGCCCGAGCCGGAAGAGGCGGCGCGGCGCGAGGCGGAATTTTTGAGGAAATGTTGCTCCAAAGGGTAAAGATAGATTAAATTGTCCGCGTCGTCACGAAATCACGATGGCGTAGTTCAAGCTCAAGGAGGAATTCCGATGCCTGCTTCAAGAAAAACCATGGCCACAACTCTCCCGGCAACCAACCAGGAAAAGGTACAGCTTTACACCCTGGAAGTTTTCCTAATCAGCGGCCCGATCTCCGAAAAATTTGCCAAGAAAAATCGGCTGCTTTCCCGCACCATCCAGATTCGCGGAGACCAGACCCTGGAAGATCTGCACCACGCCATTTTCAATGCCTATGACCGTTGGGACGACCACCTGTACGAGTTCCAGTTCGGCAAAGGACCGATGGACCCGAATGGACCGACGTATGTGCTACCCCATGCCTTTGAAACGGAAAGAGAGAAGGCACCGGCTGGCCGGGTGGACAAAACCACCCTGGATTCGTTGGAACTGGAGGTAGGCCGCTCCTTTGGTTATTGGTTCGACTTCGGCGATGACTGGTGGCACCAGATCAACGTCGAGGCTATCGAGGACAAGGCGCCCAGCGGCAAGTTTCCCAAGGTGACAAAACGCGCGGGGAAAAGCCCGCCGCAGTACGCGGAGGAAGAGTAGGAATGCCGAGCATCGACGTAAAAGTGTATTACCTGGAAATGTCCACTCACTCCAAGCGCGCCATTCCGCCGCCCCGAGATGGCCTGTCCATCATTCAGGCCAAAAAACCCACGCTGGCCTACTACCGGTTCCTGTACGACACCGTGGGTCGGGATTACCACTGGCACAGTCGTGGTAAACTCGCCGATGCCGAGTTGTCCGCCCTCATTCAAAATCCATTGAACGAGGTTCATGTCTTGCACGTCGAAGGCACGCCGGCGGGTTTTGCCGAGCTTGACCGGCGCATCCGGGACGAGATCGAATTGGTGCAATTCGGCCTGCTGCCCGAATTCATCGGCCGGGGCCTGGGCAAGTTTTTCTTGCACTGGACCATCGACCGGGCCTGGAGTTACCAACCCAAGCGGTTCTGGCTCCACACCTGTACCCTGGACCACCCCGCGGCCTTGCCGAATTATTTGCAGGCTGGTTTCACCCTGTACAAGGAAGAGATGACGATAAGGGATATTGCTAGGTGACAAATGGCACAAAGCTCATTCGACCAGAACGCTGACCGTGCCGGCCTGGATGGCCGGCTCGGGCACTTCTTCGCCGCGGGCGTGCATCCCCTCGATGTGGAATTCGATGGCCGTGCGGATTTTTTTCTCGACCAGTTTGCGCGTTTTTCCCGTGGGGATGCAGCCGGGCAGGTCAGGGACGTAAGCCGACTATGGCTTCTTCCGGGACCCGCCCGGAAGAAGTGGCCCCTTTCGGGGCAGATGA
>CAZFGM010000752.1:0-3506 GCA_964518515.1 uncultured Alcaligenaceae bacterium
TCCGGAGCCGGAAAGATCGCCGTGAGCAGATTCACTTCCGAGGCGGGGCCCACCACGCTGACGTACTGGCCCCAAATGGTGTAGGCGGCTTTTTTCCGGGTGAAACCTTCCAGGGCGGCATCGCCGGCCAGCACTTCCAATGAATCCGGACTTTTCGGCAGGGGATAATGTTTCGCCGGAGCGCCGTCGGCGGCGGCCACCAGGCGGGTATACAGCCGCCGCTGGGTGAGGACCAGACTGCTTCTGCTCATCTGACCCACCGTCTTGGCCAGCGTCGCCGGCTTGACAAAGTACACGCCGAAAACCTGGTGCGGACCTTTCTGACCGCCGGCCAGGTGCAGGCTCACCTTCTCACCTCCCTGAAAGAGGAAGGGCTTTTCCGAAAACCATACGTACAAGCGATCCTCCCCCCACAAAGCACCGGGGGAAACGTCCGCGGCGAACGAGGCGAACGGTTTCTCATTGATGGTGAAGGTGTATTTCTCTTTCTCATCGGCAATCAGATCGCGGTAGACCACGCCGACGTGATACGGCCCGGAACGGGCGAAAGTCAGGGTGAGCTTGCCCGTTTGCTCGGCCTCGGCCACTTCGACCACGGCTTGCACCGCGGCCCACGCCGCCTGGAACCCGCCCAACCAAGCGGCCAGTCCCATGACCCACGCTACGCGCATAATGCCTCCTTGGATGCTTGTTGCCGATTAAAAACCTTCATGCTCGATTGATATCCAATTGAAAACTGAAGGTGGCGAATTATATTTGGAAGCGGCCCGTGTCCTCCAATCCCCGGATCGACTTGGCGTGAGAGGGATAAAAAGCCGCGCTCATTTGAGTCGGGCTCTTTTTGTCCTCCAAGGTCGCCGGGAAACGCTCTGGGCCCGTTCTTCAGTCGTGTTTCTTCACCTTGAGGCGGGCTTGGGCCAGGCGTTTGACAAAAGCCTTGTGTTCGGGATGGGCCAGGCCCCGGTTGGCCGTGTGGATGACCCGGGCCGAGTCTCCCGTCAGGAGGGCGGGACCATTTACCCAAAGGCCGGGAAAAACTCGGGAGCGGAAAACCCCTTGTGGGGTAGGTTTGATTTCCCCCCCGGAAGGAAAATGGAACCAGATTAGCTTTCGTTCTTTCAAGCACAGCACCAGGTATTCCTGAACCGCGGCTTTCTCATAATCCCGGCGTTTCTGGTGCAGGTCAATCGCCTTGGTGCTATCGGCGATTTCGCCCAGGAGTTCCGCGGCCCCGACGATATAGTGCTCTTTGTTTTCGCGGGAGCGGCCGCCAAATTCGGGCAACAGCCGCAGGGCCAGGTCGGGTTGGGGTTCTTGGTAGGGACCGAGAATGGTGGTGGCATTATCCAGGGCTTCCACTCCCGGCGTGGCCGCCTCATACAGACCAAACACCGTGCCCAAGTGAATGTGGCTCTTGCCATGGGGCCGGCGCAAGGGTGAGGCCATGTAGACAATCCCTCCAATCAATTCGGCTTTCAGCTTTTCGGGACAGGCCTGGTAACGGCGGTGAAAATCCGCCTGGGTCAGACGATCGCCGGCTCGAAGAGGAGGCAGGGAAAACTTGAGATTCATGGCCGGTTCCTTTCGAGATCATTGTACCGGAAAAGAAAATCGGTAAAAGGAGTGGGACCTTTTTTCAGGGCGTTCCGGCCGGACAAGGCGGGCAAGCTGGGCCGCATTTCGGATACCCTTTGCCGACCGGGCCGCACGAGTTGGGCGGCCCCGATCAGAGCCTGGCCGCCGTCAACGTGACGCTGGACGATGGGGAAAAAGGAGCGTGCAACCTGGCGTGGTACAGCCTTCCGCGGCGGGCTAAGCCGGCGCGGTAGCGCGCAGGGGCTCCGGGCTTTGCGTTTAGCGAACGGAAAATATCCTCCGAACGCTAAACGCAAGCACGGAGACTTGCCGGCTCACGGCAGCGGCGGCGGCGAGGGCGGCCACGGCGCCGGCGGCGGCAGTACCGCGGGGGGCGCCACGGTCCCGGCGGGGAGCGCCGCGCACGGACCACAGCGCGGACACGCCGGACAGGCCGTTCCGGGCGGACAAGGCGGACAAGCCTGGCCGCATTTCGAACATCCTTTGTCCGGGCCGCACGAGTGGGGCGGGTCGGGCGGCAGGTTTTTCAACATGCGGTCGCGGTGTTGTTGAATGCGGCTGAACAGGCCCGGCCGCTTGACCTCGGGACCGCACGAGTTGGGGGGCGGCGCTGGCAAGGTGGCGGCCACGCGCTCGCGTCGGGCCGCGATCCGTTCCCGCAGCGTCGGATCCTGCACCAGCGGCGGCGCGAACGGCGCCAGCTGCGGGCCTAGCCAGCGGAACACGTCGGGTAAAAACTTCATGGCCGTTTCTCGATTATGCGTGCCCTCGGGAAGGTAGCTGACCCCGACGCCGAGACCGCGAAACTTGCACAGGTACAGAAAGCTTTCCACCTGGGCGTCGAGGTTGAACTCGTCGCAGCCGGCATAGCCGACGAACATGGCCAGCTCGCCGTTGCGCAGACAAGTCCGGTCGATCAGCTCGATGGGGTTTTCCCGGCTGATTTCCATCAAGGCTTCCTCGCCGGGGCCGAAACAGGGGTAGAGGAAATCTTTGAGCAACACCCGGTTCAGGCCGAAGCGAGCAATGGTCTCGCGCGGGTGAATTTCCGTGCGCCAGCCCCAGTGGTGCGGGTCGAACTTGGCCATGTACCCGCCCTTGTCGTCCATCCAACGCAGGTTCAGAGGCGGGTGGATGCCGATGGCGATGCCGAAGGCGTAGCGGTGGCGGATGCCGATGTTGAAGGCGGCAAAGCCGCCCATCGACACGCCGGCCAGCACGTGCGTTTCCCGCTCCGGCCGGATCGGATAATTCCGCACCACATAGTCCCACACGTCCTGGGTGACAAAATCCTGGTAGTCGCCCATGCGCGTGTTGAGGAAGAAACTGGCCGGCTGCACCGTATGGGGCTCGCCGGATATGCTGCCGTCCGGGCAGGCCACGATCACCGGCGGCAGACACCCCGTCATGATGGCGTCGTCGATTACCGGCGCGAAGTCGAGCAGGATTTGTTCATCCTGGGCAAACCCGTGCAACAACATGATCAACGGATAGCGCTGGCACGGATCGAACTGCGGCGGCAGGTACACGTACAGGTCGCGGCGTTGATACAAAGACCGCGCCCACATGCGCCGGTCCTGGCCGTGATTGGCGGTGTGATCGATAACCTTGCCGCGCAGGCGCAGGTTGAGCGTGCCCAACTCCGTACTGGTCTTGCGCCAGGCGTTGGCCCGAGCGTTTTGCACCGGCAGTCCCACCAGCACCACCAGACCCAGCCACCATGCCTTGTTCACGGAACGGCCCTTCCTTCTTTTTCCGGATTTGCCGAATATAGCGATTCCTCCTGTTTCATCGACCGGAAACCCACTGGCACTACGGCATCGCTGCGGCTTTGGCGACAGGGATCGCACAACCTGAAGCGAGTTTGCCGGTTGTAAGGAACTTGCGGCTTTCTTTGAAGCGAAAAGCAG
>CAZFGM010000753.1:0-565 GCA_964518515.1 uncultured Alcaligenaceae bacterium
GGGTTTCTGAATTCCGCTAAACGGTTACGAATAAACAAAGTGTCAGTCGAACCTCTGTAGCCGTTTTAATAAAACTGCGTCAGTTCCGCTCGCTTTCGTCGCTCGAAGCAGCTACCCGGAATTCCTTCAGGGCGACTGTTCCCACCCGGAGGCCGCTTCGAGCGCAAGTTGGGTAAGTCGTCGGGATAGCTTAGAATTCGCCGTAGCACGGGTTCATCTTCCATTTTTTGTTGTTGCATGCTCGATGCTGAACGCGTTTAGGCCATTGGGCTCCCACCGTTCGCGGCACAGGCAGTACACACAACGGAAACAAAAATCGTCTCGCAGCCACGACTTGTACCAGCGGTAGTCCGCATAGCCGCGCGGGCCATGTCGGCGCTGGAGAGGTCGCGTGGGATAATGCAAGACCATCGCTGCGGCTTCGACAAGGGGCTTATTCATCCGTGGGGCCAGTAGCTTCCCGTGTAAGCGCTTGCAGGTGTTCCAATCGTTGTCGGTCAGTGGGCTCGAACGCTTTCGCCGCGAAGTTGTGAAGCGCTTGCAATTCTTTTTCTTCCGACGCGTC
>CAZFGM010000753.1:575-3501 GCA_964518515.1 uncultured Alcaligenaceae bacterium
GACTCGTCCAAACCGGCCGCATGACGCTTGCGGATCAACTCCAAGCGCCGTCCGTTCAGCTCTGTCCACGTTTCGGGGTGCTCAGGACGTTCCGAGACGTTGGCGAGAATTGCCAGGATCCACTGCTGCACGGACAGCTTGCGCGCCTGCGCCTGCGCTTGCAACCGCTCGGTCAACTCCTCGGCCAAGGTGATCGTCACCGACATGATCGTGAATCCTCCAATCCTCCAAAGTCTTTCAGACAAGTATACCGCACCGATCAAGTCAAGTCATGCCCACTGGTGGGCCAGAACGATTGTACGGGGCTTGCCGATTCATTCATGACGGGCAAAACTTCGCCAGCGCCAACCGCATGGCCTTGACATCGGCAAAGCGATCGCCCGGTTCGCGCTCCAGGGCGCGATGGATGACCGCTGCCAGCTCCTTGGGAATGTCGGCGCGGCGCGACTGAATCGGCACCGGCTTTTCTTGCAGGATCATGGCGATTTGTTCCTGGAGCGTGCGCTGCGGATTGAAGATCAGGCGATCGGTGAGCAAGTTGTACAAGGAGGCCGCCGCGGCATATTGATCCACCGGAGGCTTGGCTTCGCGATAGTGCGTGATCTGTTCGGGAGGCATGAAAGCCAAGGTGCCGCCCAGCTCGCCGGCCAAGGTCAGACCGCTCAACTGGGAGCATTGGTAACTGCGCGCCAGGCCGAAGTCGGCCAATTTGACCTGCGCGCCGGGGGTTTGAGGATCCTCGCTTGCCGCCGTAACCAGTATGTTGGCGGGCTTGAGGTCGCGATGGACGAACTTGCGCGCGTGGGCGTACTCCAGGGCTTCAAGCATTTGGCACGCCAGACTCACTGCCAGGGGGACCGGTAGCGGTCCCTGTTTCTTGAGCAAGCCGGCGGCGTCCGTTCCCTTGACGAAATCCATCGCGAAATAAAGCTTGCCGCTCGACTCGCCCATCTCGCGAAAGGCCACGATGTTCGGGTGCGTCAATTCGCGCAGGATATTCGCCTCGCGCAGGAAGCGCTCGACTTGTGCTTTCGTCCCGGCGACGGCCGGAATGATCGTTTTCAAGGCGACCACCACGCCGTCGCTGGAACGTAGGCCCAGGTGGACGACCCCCATGCCGCCGCGCCCCAACTCCTTGATGATTTGATAGCCTGCGATCGGCTGCGGTTGTTTGCCGGCCACTTCCCGACAAGATTGACAAAGGAATTGCCCATTCGCCGAGTCCGGTGCGGCACTTTTGGAAAGAGGAGCGGCACAGACGCGGCAAGAGTCGGTTGCCCCGGGAGCTGCCGGCATGGACGAAGCTGGAGCTGGGGTCGGATCGCGAGTTTCCCAGTTCGCTTCCGCTGGGAGCAGCGTTGATGGCGGAACTTCGGGTGTATCCGGCGCTGGCCCGGGTTCGCTGCCGGTTTCCTCGAAACGCACCGCGATAACGGTGTCGCCGCCCTTGATCTGGTCGCCGTGTCTCAGGTCCACAGTCGTGACTTTTTGACCGTTGACAAAGGTGCCGTTGGTGCTGCCCATGTCCAGCAAGCGGCACTGGGGCGGATTCACTTCGACCATGAAGTGAATCCGCGAAAAATACTTGTCCTCAAAGGGCAGCCGGAAGTGAGCGCGCTTGCCCCTGCCCACCAGAAAGGTATCGTGGTTCTCGAAAGAAAACAATTTCCCCTGATGCGGCCCGGAGGTCACGGTGAGAGTGATGCGCATGGTAATATTCTTAATACACGGGTCCTTGAAGTGCCTGAGCGGGTGACCTAAGTCCCCTGCGCTGGTGTCTTCACGGAACGCACGGGGTAGGCCGGCAGGCGGGTTTGCGCTCCTTGATCTCGACCGGAACCAGGACGCCGAAGCGCTCCTTCTTCATCACGGTTTCGGTGGTGCACTCGAGGACCATGGTTTTCCGCGCAATTGCTTTTTCGACCGGCTTCAGGCAAGCGGTCTCCACAACGACCACTTTCTCCTCCGGGACCAGCTCGTAGGTGATCTCCTTGACTTGTTTCGTTTCCGTGACCGGCTCGAAGACGACCGTGGGACAGCCGGTGCACGGGTCGGTCACGACTTTCGGTTTCTGGGTGCAGCGGGTCACTTCCTTGATCGTCTCGCACGGTTTGAGCACCATGACAGTCCGGCTGCGCTGCTCTTTGTTGTACTCCACTTCGAAAATCGTTTTGGTGTCCGGGGTCACGACTTCGCGCGGGACCATGGTCGTCACCGTGCGCGGCACGGTGCGCTCCAGCCAGTGCAGCTCGTAGGTGGATTGGCACGACTCGTGAATGTCGCACTCCGGCGCCGGCAGCGCTTCCGGCCCGCTCCGGGGCATTACCGGCAGAGTCTCTTGCGCCCTCGAGGGCAGTGCCAGACAGCCGACGACCAATATTGGAACCATCCAGTAGCGCATCGCTCACTTCTCCTTGGGAACGAGGTTTGCAACCCCTCAACACTGCCACGGAAATGACCGCGGGCAATTCCTGGGAGCAAGGTTTTTAAGGGAAGCAGCGCTCGGATACTGGTAAAAACGACAAGGTTTCACAGAATCTTTCAGGATTGAGGAGAGCGCCGTGAAATGGCGGTTCGATCGGACCTGGCGGTTTCAAGGACTTTGCCGTGGGTAGGGAAGATGTTGAGAAACTCCTCTTAGGGCGCGGGCAAAAATAAATTCATCAACTTTTCCTGCGCGGCGTTATGTTAGAGCGCGGGCAAAAATAAACTAATCAACTTTTCCTGCGCGGCGTTATGTTAGCTGCCCAATAAAAACCAAAGTTGAGGACTTTATTTTTGCCCGCGCCCTTAGCTGCCCAATAAAAACCAAAGTTGATTAGTTTATTTTTGCCCGCGCCCTTAGCCCGGATTATTCATGCCCCCTGGGGATTCTGGCGCACGGTGCGCTAAACTAACCCGAAGCGCAAGCGAGGGAACATGTTCC
>CAZFGM010000754.1:0-3495 GCA_964518515.1 uncultured Alcaligenaceae bacterium
AATCTTACTTTTACTCCTGCTCTTTTTCAGACCAGAAAAAAACCACTGAACGGTTCCATTTTATGAAACTATCCCTTTCTGAAACCGGTTCCCACGCGGAGGCCACACCTGGCCTTTCCGGGCAATTCCGTTGCGGAAGGGTTTTGAAGGGACCCGTGGTGCGTTTTTTCCTCGATGGCCAGGAAGCGGCGGCCTACGAAGGCGAAAGCGTGGCGGCGGCGCTGCTGGCGGCCGGCCGGCGCCTGTTCCGGCAAACAGACCGGCGGCAGGAGCCGCGCGGCCTGTTTTGCGGCATGGGCATCTGTTTTGATTGCCTGGTGCGGGTGGACGGCTGTAACCAGAGGGCTTGTCAGATCCCGGTTGCCGAAGGAATGCGGGTCGAGACTAGGCCAGCCGGGGACCTGTAGCCTGGATTGGGCACGGAGGTTCGTGGGGGCTTTAGCCCGTGCTGGTTAGGCGCTACCCAGTTAATACTACAGCGCTGAGTAGGTAGGTCAGGCTTTCCAGCCTGACCCGAACTGCCCAGGTTCCCCGAGTTTAGGCAAGTTGCGTCAGCCTGGAAAGGCTGACCTACAACCTGGCGCTGTAGTATTAACATCTCCGCAAGATGCGGAGATATTGAGTGTAGTCGTCACGCTCCGCGTGACGAGTCCTCACGCGGAGCGTGAGGACTACACTGGTAGGGGCGGCTGTCATGGTTCATTGTCCCGTGGTGATCGTCGGAGCCGGCCCGGCTGGCATGGCCGCCGCCATCACGGCGACGGAAGCCGGCCTTCGGCCGACGGTGATTGATGAACATTCGCAACCGGGGGGACAGATCTATCACCAGCCCCACGCCGCTTGGCGGTTGGCCTCTGGCGCCCGGCCCGATTCTTCCGGGCGGCGCGGCGCGGCTCTGTTGCGCCGCTTTCACCAATTTCAAGATCGCATGGAGTTCCTCGCCAACGGCCTGGTCTGGGGTCTGTTCCCGCCTTGCTCCCTGGCCGTTAGCCGCGGTAGGGGCTGGGACCTGGTGGCGGCCGACTCATCTTCTCACCGTGCGCCTGCTTTCCCAGCCGGCCACGGTAGCTACGCCGATGCCGGTCAGGTGGGAGCTTTGACGGTGACTTTAATAAGGAAAACAGAGCACCCAGACCTCCCTCTTCCACACTAATGCTCGTAAACATACAGTAGCTGTTGCTCTGGTCTGCATCACGAGCGGCAACGATGCCGGCGCTTTACAGTTCCTTGGGAGGTCAGCCTTTCAGGCTGACGCATTTTGTTCAACTCAATCAAGCTGAGCAAACCCGTCAGGCTGGAAAGCCTGGCCTGCATCAAGGTTTGCTGTCGATTTTAAGAAAGGCATTCCCTGCAGAAATGTTCGCGCAATTTGCGGATCGCCTTGTACTTCTCATCGCTGACGCGCTCGGCGGGAAGGTTCAGGTTTTCGGCCATGTCCTGGACGGACCAGCCGTCGAAACTCAGATTCAAGATGTGTTTTTGCCGGAGTGTGAGCAGGTTGGCGGCGGCCTGATCCACGGCCTGGCGGTCATCGGTCCGGCGATGGGCTGCGGCGTCGCGCGCATCCGCGACCGCCCCGACCAGGGCGGTGGTCCGCCGCGCCTCGCGCTGCGTGCGTTTCTTGACCGCATCGATGGCCCGCAGGAATTCGCGCCGCTCCGCGCCTTCGGCCGCCAGCACCCGGCTCCAGCCCTCCGCCGGAAGGCTGCCCAGAAGCCGGCGAAAGACTTCCTGCGTGCAATCGGTCCAGCGGTCGGCGGGCACGTGGGCATTGCGCCAGCACGTGGTGCAATAACGGCTGATGTCGTTGATGGCGCCTGGGGCAATGTCCCCCGCCGGGGCCGGCGCGGGGTTCAGGGCGGACAACGCGCTTCCCAAAACCATGGCCATCATGTAGCGCCGGCCTTTGCCGCGGCTTTTCGGGGCGTGTACTTCCATCGTTTTCTCCCAAGGATCAACGATTCGACTTCTTCCCATTATAAGGACCGGCGGTCCGGAGAATCTCGTGGCCCTGAA
Source organism: uncultured Alcaligenaceae bacterium (assembly GCA_964518515.1). Classification (GTDB taxonomy): domain Bacteria; phylum Planctomycetota; class Planctomycetia; order Gemmatales; family Gemmataceae; genus CAZFGM01. The sequence goes on from CAZFGM010000754.1 coordinate 2,017, forward strand.
AAAAAATGTTCCCGCTATTATTCTACTATAATCGACATTTGATCCAGATGAACTTACGTTAACTTAGTGAGTCGATGTTGGATACTCAAGCTGGTGAATCCAGGCAAGGACAAAACCGCCGTTCCCTGAGGGGCGCGTCTTGGGTACAATGCCGCCGTGGGACCAGGTGGAGTTCGGCAAATCCGGTTCGAGCACTCACGTCAACCAATCAAGGAGGAATAATGTCCGCAAAATTCGGTCTTTTTCTAGGCGTGCTGGCCTGGTTGTATTTGCCGCCCATGCCCGCGGCCTGGGGTTGACCCTTTTGCAGCCAGGGTCGCGTGCCGACCTTTCGCGAGGAAAACCTATCGGCCACGGTCATCCTCTATTGCACCCTGAAAAATCCGGCCAACGCATCGGCCATCGAAGACGTGAACTCCCTAACCGAATGCCAAATTCACACCGTCTTGAAATCCCATCCCCTCGTCGCCAAGAACAAGGTGATTACCCTGAATCAGCTTATTTCAGGAGATTTCACCGGGAAGCGGTTTATCGTTTTTTTTGACGTCCATAAGAATAAACTGGATGCTTATCGGGGGATCGAGGTCAGATCCCCGGAGGTTGTGAAATACTTCAAGAGCGTTCAAGCGCTGACCAGCAAGGACCCGAATCAGGCCCTGGCTTTTTTCTTCCAGCATCTTGGCCACAAGGATTCGGAAATCGGCCTGGATACCTATAACGAGCTGAGCCAGACCTGCTACGAGGATCTGCGCAAGGGGGCCAAGAACTTCGAGGCGGAGAAACTCCTTAAGTGGCTGCAGGATCCCCAGACACAAGATTACCGCCACGGCCTGTACGCCATGCTCCTCGGCCTGTGCGGCAAACCGGAGCACGCCAAGGCCCTCCGCACCCTGATCGACGACCCGGTAAAAAGCAAAGGCTCCGGCCTCGCCAGCATGCTTGCCGCCTACGTGGTGCTCCAGCCCAAGGAAGCCTGGGCCTACTTGACCGGGGTTTTGAAGACCAGCAAGGATTTCGGCCAGCGCTTCGCGATTCTGCAAACGTGCCGGTTTCTCTACGACGAACGCCCCGACTTGATTGGGAAAAAAGACGTGGTCCAGGCCGTCGCCCTGCTGCTGAAACACCGGGACATGGCAGACTTCGCCATCGAGGACTTACGCCAGTGGAAACGCTGGGAAATGACCGACCGGGTGCTGGACCTGGCTGAAAAACCGTCGCATGACCTGGGCTCGATCAAAAGGGCGATGCTTCGCTTTGCCCTTCGCAATCCGACCATGCGGGCCGGTGCCTTTGTCGCCCAGCAACGAATGCGCGACTCCGAGTGGGTTCAGGATAACGATGACCTTTTGGACCTGGAAGATCCACGGGAGGCTTCACCCAAAAATAAAGAAGCTGGCCAAACCCGATAAACCCAAGGCATCGTTCCCTGATCGTCCTGTCCACGGTACAATGCCCGGAGATAGAAGTTAAGCGGCCAAC
>CAZFGM010000755.1:0-3489 GCA_964518515.1 uncultured Alcaligenaceae bacterium
GAAAAGGCTTCAAGTTCCGGGGAAAAAAACCAGATGGGAAACCTAAGGGTTTCGCTGCGCGCACCTTGATAAGGATATCGAGCCGGCCTGGAAAACCCGGGCCGGCTCCGTCAGGAAGGGTCCGCAATGCCGACATTCTGGGGCCTCCGTGTGGGACCGCTGTTGTGGTGCGGATTCTTGGCCCTCGCCGGATGCCTGTTTTACCTGGTGGTCTTTCAGAACCACCCGGTCCCGCTGCAACCGGTCGCCGGCAAGATCACCTATCGCGGCTTGCCCGTGCAAACCGGCATGATGGTGTTCGTGCCCGATGCCGCGCGCGGCAACACCGGCGCCTTGGCCATCGGCCAAATTCACGCCGACGGCACCTACACCCTGAAAACCGGCGACGCCCACGGCGTCGCCCCCGGCTGGTACCGCGTCACCGTCGCCTCCATCAGCCCCCTCACCCTTCCCGTATCCGGCCCCACTTACCGCATCCCGCAATCCCTGCTGCCGGAAAAATATCGCGACCCGGACCTTTCCACCTTGACGTGTGAAGTCAAACCCAAGTCCAACCAGATCGATTTCGACCTGGAATAAAGTGTTTGGTTTTCCCCGCTTGCGGGTTAGCATAATACAGAGCGCACCCTATGCGAGGGGGTTGCGGCAATCATGACGGCTTGCGGTTTAGCACTAACCCGCAAGCGGGGTAACCATGCAATACTACTTCTTCCATCTCATGCCCTGGCCGTATCTGCCGGTCGATTTCGACACCACCTTCGACACGGCCTGGGTCTGGCTGCCCAACACCCTCTATGATCCGGCCAAGGGAACGGAACTTTATCAGGAATACATTAACACCCTGGCCTACGCCGACGAGCTGGGCTTCGACGGCGTGTGCGTCAACGAGCATCATCAGAACGCCTACGGGCTGATGCCGTCGCCGAACGTCATGGCCGGCGCCCTGACGCAGCGGACGACGCGGGCCAGAATCGCGGTCATCGGCAACGCACTGCCTTTGTACAATCCGCCGCTGCGCGTGGCCGAGGAGTTCGCCATGCTCGACGTGTTGTCGGGCGGCCGGCTGATCGCCGGAATGGTCATCGGCGGCGGACCGGAGTATTTCACCTACCAGGTTAATCCCACCCATGCCCGGGAAAAATTCCGCGAGGCCCTCGATCTGATCGTCAAGGCCTGGACCGAGCCGGGGCCGTTTCTGTGGAACTCGAAGCATTATCACTTCCGCTACGTCAATCCCTGGCCGCGGCCGGTGCAGAAGCCGCACCCGCCCATCTGGATTCCCGGCGTCGGCAGTTTGGAAACCATCGAGTTCGTCGCCCAGCGCCGCTACGCCTACATGGGCGTGCCGTATTTCCACATCGACGTGTTTCGCCGCATGTTCGCCCTGTTCCGCGAAGCCTGCGCCAAAGCTGGCTACACCGCCGCTCCCGAGCAGATGGGCTGGGGCGTGCCGATCTACGTTGCCGAGACGGACAAACAGGCTCGCGAAGAATGCGAGCCGCACCTCTGGTACTTCATCCGCAACCTCCTCAAGGGCATCGGCCTGGCCCCGCCCGGCTACACTTCCGCCAAATCCGCCCTGGCCATCACCAAAAACCACAAGCATTTCCTGTACGCCCAGAAGACCTGGGACGACATCGAAAAAGGCGTCTTCGGCATCGTCGGCAGCCCGGAAACGGTCCGGCAAAAACTGGAGCACTACCAGAAAGAGCTGGGCGTCGGCGTGGTCTTGACCGGCTGCCAGATGGGCTCGCTGCCGCACGCACTGGCCCGCAAGAGCATGGAGTTGTTGGCGCGGGAGGTTCTTCCCAAGGTTCGGGGGATGGACCGCGGGTCGCCTGCTGCAGGGGGGAAGGAAAGGACTGTGGTGTAATTCTTTTCTTCCCGATGCCACGGATGCCACGCATGGCACCCGCCCGTGATTGACAAGTCTTCCTGCTGCCCATAACCTAACTTGGCCTACCCGCCCATGTTCCCGCCTGATTGCTTCGTTCGGATACCGGTCTCTACCCTTGAGGTCCACCATGAAACGCATCGGCTGCCTGTTTGTGACCCTGTTCCTGTTTTCGCTGTCTTTCAGCGAAGCCCAACAGGACAAGAAACCAAAAAAAGGAAGCGGCACCTTCACCGATCCGGCCCAGGCCGGCCCGGATTTTCTCATTCAGGGCGAATATGAATGTAAAGAGGAAGGCGCTCCCAAGATGGGTGCCCAGGTCGTCGCTCTCGGCGACGGCAAGTTCGACGTCTATTTCCTGACCGGCGGCTTGCCCGGTGCCGGCTGGAACGGCAAGGGCCGCACCAAGGTCGAGGGGAAAACCGAAGGGGGCAAGGTTTCGTATGGGACCGGCAGGACTAATCATGGAATTATCGCTGACGGCGCCTTGACCATAAACCCCGAGGATGCCGGCGGATTCAAGCTCAACCGCGTCCAGCGAAAAAGCTCCACGCTGGGCGCCAAGCCGCCCGAGGGCGCCTTGATCCTCTTCGATGGCAAAAACGCCGACGAATGGGCCGGCGGCAAGCTCGTGGAAAAGGACCTGCTATTCTGCGGCACCACCAGCAAGAAGAAACTGGCCGCCGGCAAGCTGCACATCGAGTTCCGCACCCCCTTCCAGCCCAAGGCCCGCGGCCAGGGCCGCGGCAACAGCGGCGTCTATATCCAGAGCTTTGAAATCCAGGTCCTCGACAGCTTCGGTTTGAAAGGCGGCACCGACGAATGCGCCGCCTTCTACGGCAAGGCCAAGCCCGCCGTCAACATGTGCTTCCCCCCGCTCTCCTGGCAAACCTACGACGTGGACATCAGCGCCGGCGACAAGGGCAACACCATCGCCACCGTCCTGCACAACGGCGTCAAGGTCCACGACAACTACGTCCTCCGCAATAAAACGCCTACCCCCACGACCATTCATCTGCAGAACCACGGCAACCCCGTGATGTACCGCAATATCTGGTTCGTGGAAAGCAAATAGGTGCGTGGTGGAAAGGGCGAACTCCCTGACTCTCCAATGTTGAAATTTTCCGAAAACTCTTTTCTCTTGTAGCCGCACCCTTCAGGGTGCGGGGTTTCGCAGGCTAAAGCCTGCGACTACGGGTTTTCGGATAATTTCTTTACAGTTTCGAAAGGAGCATCGGTATGAAAAGTGGAATCGCCGCGACGCTGCTGGTCGGGCTCATGGTCATTCAGCCCTCCGCCGGCGATGATTTCAAGATCGAGCCCGGGTTCACCAGCCTGTTCAACGGCAAGGACCTGAGCGGCTGGGAATATCGCTTCAAGAAGATGAAAGAAAATCTGGACGCCAAGACCGAGACTAGCGACATGCGCATCGAGGTCAAAGAGGGCATCATCGTCGTCAACGCCAAGGACAAGGACGGCAAGGGCGGCATCAAGGATATATACACCACCAAGAGCTTCGACAAGGACTTCCACCTGATCTTGGAGTTCCGCGCCGCCCCCCGCGCCGACAGCGGCGTCTACATCCGCGGCAAGCA
>CAZFGM010000756.1:0-3475 GCA_964518515.1 uncultured Alcaligenaceae bacterium
GGTCGAGGCGCGGCAACAGCCGGCCAGACAAGCTGCGGAAATTGTTCTGGTGCGTATCCCAGCCGCCGTCGGTCACGGTGACGAAGTGCACGCCCGCCTCGATCAGCCGCCGGGCCAGGAGGCACGCTTGGCCGAGAGAATTTCGGCCATACAGATCGCGGACGCGCTCGGGTTCCTGCTCGATGTCGAAGGCCCGCTTGGCCGCCGGCGACGTGATGAGCGTGTGGGCCCGTTCGTAGAAGGCGTCGCGGGCCTGGACGGCCGGCGCTGGCGAGGACTCGGCCTGGGCCTGGTAGCGATCCACCTCGGTAAGCATGGAATAGCGGCGCTGGAGCCGCTGGCGATCGGCTTCGCTGATCGACAGGTCGCGGACGCGGAAGCTCGCGGCGCTGGGATCGTCATGCACCTCGAACGGGTTGAACTGGTCGCCGAGAAAGCCGGCGACGCCGCCGTTGAAGCGGCGGTCGATGTTGCGGCCCAGCTGCACGAACGGGAACATATTGTTGCGATAGCCGCGTTCCTTGGCGATGACCGAGCCGTAGCAGGGGAAGGCCATGGCCGGGTTGAAGCGATGGCCGGACATCATCAAGTGGTCGGCGACGCCGTGGCTGCCGTTCTTGGGATCGTGGCCGCGAATCAGGCTCAGCTTATCAATCTGCCGGGCCAGAAGGGGAAGGTGCTCGCAGATGCGAACGCCGGGAATGCGCGTGGGGATGGCGGCGAACTCGCCGCGAATTTCCAGCGGGGCATTGGGTTTGGGATCGAGCGTGTCGATGTGGCTGGGCCCGCCTTGCATCCACAGGAGGATGCAATTCATGCTCCGGCGTTGCGGAACGGCGTTGTCGGCCGCCGCTTGCTGCAAGCGGAAAAACCCCGGCAACGATAAGCCCAAGGCCGACAGGGCGCCGACCCGCAGAAACTCGCGCCGCGAATGACCAGTGCAATCGGTGGATTTTCTTCCGGTGAAAAGCTGGAGCATTGTGTAGAACCCCCCAAGCAAAAGGCGGGAAAAAGACGGTGGGAAAGGACCACAGGCCCTTTCCTAATAGGCTGACGTAGTTTTCCGGAATGTCAATAGAAAAAAAGGTTTTTTGGTGCCTAGCTAGTGGCCATGCGCCTGATTAAACTACCGAAGGCCGATCGATGAGGTGGATGCCGGCCACGCCGTCATTCCTATTCGTCTTTCCCGGCAGTATGTGGCCTTTCTCGATCCCCTCCGTGGTGAGCGGCGAGTGACGATTCGCAGATTTGAGGAAGCACGCCTCTGGGCCGGCCAGTGTGGTCGTCTGGGAATCGGCGCTGGAAACGTCCGGTACCGAATGATGAACAAAAAAAGCCCGAAGGGCTCGCAAGAGCGCTTCGGGCAGGCAAAATCTTTGGGGTTTTTATTCAAAGGTCACTTTACTGACCTTGATGGTCAGTTTCTTGCCTTCCTTGCCGACCACCCCTACCACCTCGGCTTTCTTGGCTTTGGTGCAGATTTCTTTGTGGTACTTTTTGTGGCCAGCAAGATCGAAATAGTAATAAAGTTCTTTGTCTTTTTCCTTGACAACCACGAGCGTGTAGCACTTCTTGGCGATATCCAGCTCGCACTTCGGGCAGCAGACCAGGCCCTTGAGCGTGACTTCCTTGTCCTTTTCCTTGTCGTCGGCCTGGGCATTGCCCATGAAGGCCACGATCAAGCCGAACCCCAGCAACAGTGTTCCCAAAACCCTCATGTGTGCACCTCCATTAGATGAAGAGGACCAAGGTGATCCCATTTTGCCTTGTGTGATTATATGTTTGGCTTTTTCCCTTGCCTAGGGGCAAGTCGAGCATTTTTTTCGGGCCGCGGTTTAACCTAGTCCCCCGGGACTGGGCGGGCGGATGCCGGTGGCCTGCCGCGGTCGGGCCCGCCGCTGGAAGTCCAACTCCAGCACGCCGTAATTATTCTCGTAGTTTTGCACCACGCCGATCAGGGCGTTCATGAGCCGCTTGGCCGTGAAAAAATTCATGACCACGCGGTGGGTGAGCTTGATCGGCTCGGAAGGGGTCGGCGTGATCTGGGTGTTCAGGCCAAAATCCAGCACCAGTTCCTCCGGCGTGACACTGACGCGGCAAAAATTGGTGTAGACGGTGGACAGCGAACTGTAGTCGGTCGGGAATTGGGGAATCTGCGGGGCCGCCGCCGGACCATCCGTCCCCGGTTTTTCTTCCGCCATGCTCGGCATCTCCTATGTTGGAAAGGATCCAGGAATTTATTCATTCGCGCGGATGATGTGATCCTACCCGGAATTGCCGCAAAGGAAAACGAAAAAAGCCATCTTTTTGCAAAATAAACAAATCGGCATGGCTTGCAATCGGCCGGGTGCATTATAATTGCCGAACTTTCCGGGGGATAGGCTTTGCAAGCCGAAGGCAATGCATGAGCAACTCGACCGCGCCGAGAGTGGTGTTGGACACTAGCGTACTCGTGGCGGCTGCCCGATCCCGCCTTGGCGCGAGTTTCGCCCTCGTCAGCTCTATTCCCGCGCCGGAATTCCAATCCTGTCTTTCGGTGGCGCTGTACGCCGAGTGGCAGGAAGTTCTTACCCGCCCGGAGAACCTGCTGCCCGGCCGAACATCAGAGGACGCCCTGGGCTTTGTGCGCTACCTCGCCAGCCAGTCGCATTTGCAGGAAATCCATTTTCTGTGGCGGCCGTTCCTGGCCGACGCCGATGACGACATGGTGTTGGAGCTTGCATTCGCGGCCGGTTGCCGCCATATAATAACCCATAACGTGAAGGATTTTCACGGTTCGGAACAGCTCGGCGTCGCCGCCTTGTCTCCCCGTGAGTTCCTCAACCTGATCGGAAAGAAATAATGAGCACGCTGACTATCCAACTACCCGAGTCGCTGAAGAAGAGCATCGAAGCCCTCGCCGCCAAGGAGGGCTACTCGGTCAGCCAGTTCCTCGCCAGCGCCGCGGGCGAAAAGCTCGCGGTCCTATTGACGATGGACTACCTCGGCCGTGAAGCCGCCGCCGGCCGCCGCGAAGACTTCGAGAAATACCTCGCCGCTGTGCCCAACGTCGCGCCGCCGGAGAAGGACCGTCTCGACTGACGGAAACAGTCATAGCACACACAATGGTCAAGGAAGACCAGTCATGGCACACACATTGCTCGTGGTGGAACTGCGAAGTCAGCGCGACGCCCTGCGCGCCCGGCAGCGGGCACGACAATTGGGCCGCCTGCTCGGCTATGACGACCGGCAGCAAGCGGTTCTGGCGGCCGCCGTGTTTTACCTGGCCCAGCAAACGCTGGCCCAGGGCACGCCCGCCGCCTTGCACTTTATCGTCGATGCCCACTGCGTCCACGTCGTTCCGGTTCCCGCCGGGCCGGCACCCGCCTCCTTACGGAGGGCGGCTCGCCTGGCCAGCGTCACGCAGGAAAACCCCGAGGGGATTCTTCCCCTGCATCCCAAGGGAACCCATTTATGCTGGCCGCTGCCGGTCCGG
>CAZFGM010000757.1:0-3460 GCA_964518515.1 uncultured Alcaligenaceae bacterium
ACCAAGGGCCGAAAAATCGCTGTGATTTTCTTCCAGCTGCGGAAGTTGGGTTAAGGAGATTCTGAATTCTCTAGCGGCATAACCATTAAACGGCGCTCGCGCAACAGTTGGCCGGCACCGTACAGCTGTAAGCGGTAGTCACCCGGCTCGTGGAATACCACCTCGTCCAGAAAAACGACCAACTCAAGTTCGGTGATCGGATCGGGGAAGTCAACCACCGTCTCCGTTTCCCAGACTGGCTCCCGCGCCTCATCGGCATCGATCAAACGCACCTGGACCGCCGTCTCACCCCGGCCATCGCTCAGGGCCACATAGACCACGATCCCGGGATGGGTCCAGGGAAATTTGGTTGCCCCGATCACCGAACTCATCCCCAGGACGGTAACCTTGCCGCTGATCTCGTCCCGGTACACGTGATCGGCGATGAGCAAGGCCAGCACTTCGGGCGGCTGCTGTTCGACGGGCACCGTTTCCTCCTCCGTCGCCAGGGGACCCACCACTTCCACCAAGCTACCCAACCACCAGCCGGGTGTCAACGGAAAGGGGTCCTGACACGGTCCTGACACGAATGGCACTGCCGCCCTTTTCGAGTATTTTCAAGGCACCGCCCTGGCGACGCAGAAACGCATCACCCGCGAGGCCCTGATCGCCCGCGGCTTGAATGGTCCGCCGGCCGGAGGAGGATTCATTTCATTCGCACCCCCCACCCCGCTTTGAAACGAATCGGACAAAAACCCTTTCTTGAAACGAATCGGACGAAAATCGTTTCTTGCAGGAAAGCTGGCTTCCATGTCCAGGCACGCTTAGCAGCGGGGGAGTTGCTCGCGGTCGCCATCTCCTCTCGCAATACGGAGTTTTGAGGAATGCGCTCCCAAACGGAGTTTGGGAACGAGAGGAAGACGCTCCTCCCGGGTCGAGCCGCGCCTCGGTAAAAGACGACCGGTGAAGAGCCGCGCACGAAGTAAGCGGCCCGCCTCGTTTGTATCCCGGCAAAATTCGATTCATGTCACCCTCCCCCCACACCCCCTGACACCTTTTTTTCGCCCCGAGAAATGCATTGCATTGCGCCCTGCACACACACCCACACACCCTTTAGCGAGTGTGCATTGTCCGGGAATGGGGGGCCGGACGGCAAACCATGGTGCGCAGCGAAAACGGTTCCTGACACCGGCCGCTCCTCCCACCGGCCGCTCCTCCCGCAGCGAAAACGGTTCCTGACACCGGCGGCGGCCATCGGCGGCCATCGGGACCAAATGCAACCCAACGACCACGATGCTTGCCAATTCCTTCCAAGGGGAAGTTGTCCGGGGCGACCTCGGACTGCGCTGCGGGAGGTTCAGCCGACCCGCTTCCGACTCAAAGCCAAGGCGGCTGGCTCGGCGAGGTCGAATTCTTTCAGGACGGTTCGAACCACGATGAGGTGGTGCGGCAGCACGGCTTCGGCCAGAGGCGAATCGGGCAGAATCACGGTGGCTCCCGTCGCTTCGTGCTTGTAGATCCTCGCTTGGCCTTCGACAGGGTGGGCAACGAACCCATGCGTGCGAAGAACCTCATCCAATTGGCCGTAGGTCAGGGCTGTTTCAGCCATGATAAACTCCTGCAAGCTGGTCCAACATCGCTTGTTTGAAATTTCGCATCCGTGTAATTGCCCGTCGGCTCACCGATTGCTGTGCGGGCACATGAACTCGCACTGTTTTCACGCCACGCTTGGGCCTGCGCGATTCCTCTTCCGCGAAGTACCGTTGCACGTAAAGCCAATAGGCTCGTCTCTTGCCGGCATCGAACAAAATCAAGATGACAGGCATCGGCTCGGACTTCCAGCGGTTGTAATCCCGGACATCGAGGTCGAAAACGAAGTCTTTTCCTGTCGCCTTGAGGGTCTCGGAAGCTTTCAGTTGAATGTACACTGCTCCCTCTTCGGCATACCCATGGTCATTGTAGGTAAATACGATCAAGTCATACCCGTAATCATGCTCAAACCGCTGGGCCGTGTGTCCCGCGTCGATGATGAATCGCTCGACGTAATTGACGCTTTGAGCAGCAATCACATGCTGCCGGGTGCGCTGTTTGCGCCGACCAAGAACCTGGCTTGCCATGAGTCATCCTGCCGACTTGGCCCTGACATTCGCCCCTGCCTATTCTACCCACTGGATGCGCTGGCCGCTGCACAGAAAATCGACATCGTCGGGCGCGACAAAGGGGACGCAATTCTTTGTTCCCTCAGAATAAGCTCCCCGGCGCTGAGCCTGCCTTTCCCGCAGCTCTTTTCCTGGGCCGTCCTCTCGGCCGCAAGGTGAATTCCAGGCCGAGCCGCTTGGCCACCCTTTGTTGCCAGTGCTCCGAACCGAAGGGGCTGCCGCGCTGTACCGCCCGGCGAAGTGCTGCCAGCTCCGCATCCGTCTGGGCGGCGTTGACGTAGGCCAGCCATTTGTTTGGCTGTGGGACCGGCCACGGGTGAAGCAGCGCCCCCAGCGGATGGCCCGGATTCAGCCGCTGCCACAAGCTGGACCAACGCCATTTTTCCGCCCCCTTCACCAGGTTGGCCCGCACAGCATTGCGTTCCACGTAGCGCGCTACCGTCAAAAAATGCTCGTCCGTTTCCACCGGGAACGACTTGAAACGACCCTGGTACAGGTGTCCCGTTCCAGACGTTTGGTAATGGGCATGCCAGCGCATGGTATGGGTGTGCGTGAGCCAGCGCACGAAGCGGGTCAAATCCCCGTCCGCGCGCGGCCAAAGCAGCATGTGCCAGTGATTGGACATCAAGCAAAAGGCCAGCAAGCGGATCGGCTGCCGCTCCATCGCCTGGCACATGACCCTCTCGAAAGCCTCGAAGTCCCCGGCCTTCTGAAAAAGCGGCAGGCGGGCCACAGCCCGGTTCAGGACGTGGTAGACGACACCCCCAGGAGCATTTCGCGCTTGCCGTGGCATGCATACACAATAAGCGATTATGCAAAACTGTCAATAGAAAAGAGGCGCGTCCCCTTTTCTTCCCCTTTTCTTCCTGACCACACACACTCACACACCCTTTAGCGAGTGTGCATTGTCCGGGAATGGGGGGCCGGACGGCAAACCATGGTGCGCAGCGAAAACGGTTCCTGACACCGGCCGCTCCCCCCGTGGAAACGAGCCCGCCTGCCGCAGCTCGGTCCGGTCTTCCCAGCCCGCTATGCTGCGCTCAGCCTGCGCCAGCGTCAAGCAAAAACAGACGAAAACGGTTCCTGACACCTGCTCCTCCCTTGCAAGGAAAACTGGCTTGCATGTCCAGTCACGCTTAGCAGCGGGGGAGTTGCTCGCGGTCGCCATCTCCTCTCGCAAAACGGAGTTTCCCCTCGTTCCCAAACTCCTGTTTGGGAACGCAGTGTTGGAAACTCCGTTTCGCGAGGGGGAGTTGCTCGCGGTCGCCATCTGCTCTCGCAAAACGGAGTTTTGAGGAATGCGTTCCCAAACGGAGTTTGGG
>CAZFGM010000758.1:0-3456 GCA_964518515.1 uncultured Alcaligenaceae bacterium
AACGGTCTTGCCGAGGTCCAGGGTCAAACCGGCCGACTGGACATGCAGCAGGGGAAACAACGTGGCCTGGGGACCGGACAGATCGCGCGGACCGTCTTGCAGGAGCAATTTTTTGAAGGCGGGCGAAAAATGGGCGCCGGCCACGATAAGGGATTTTTTCAACCCCATTGCCAGCGAGGCTTGCAGAGGCCCGCCGAAACCGGGCTTGTCTCGGGCCGCCTGGTCGGCATAACGAGCCAAGGCCCGGGGCTCCCCCAAAAGGTACGAGCGGTCGCTCAACAGCACAACCGACGGGAACCGGTGGTGGACCTCGTAAAGACCCTTGGGCGGTTCCGGCACGACATACTTTCGCAGCAATTTTCGCCGATCATAAGGCTTGGTCGTCGTGACAATGATTAGCGGTTCCCTGGCCGGATAGTCCGCCTCGGCGAAGGGGTGGTCGGGGCCAGGCCCGGGCTGAAAAACCAGGTCGGTGGATAAGGGGCCAAAAGGGCTATCACAGGTAATGACGGGCCGCCCGCTTTCGACCGAGGGTTTTTGATGGAACAGGTACTCCCCGCCCCACGGGGTCCGAAGGGCATCGGGGCTACCCAGGTAGGGACCTCCCAATTCATCCTTCCTGAGCAACATTCTCAGGTTTTGCGGCCAGCTATTGTGCTGGAGGTAATAGATTTCGACCGCCTTTGCCAGCGTTTTCATCTGGGTAATGGCGGCGTGCTTCTTGGAATCCTCGATCTGGCGGTAATCGTCCCCCTGGCCCCCCAGGTACACGACCGGCGATTCCTGGGAGATGGGTTTCTGGAGCGGAGGATCGAATTTCTTGTCGAAACCAGGCAAGCCCTTTTTGTGGTCGAACTTCTTGTCGTCGGATTTCTTGTCGTCGAACTTCTTGTCGTCGAACTTCTTATTGTCGAAATCTTTCTTGTCATTGAACTTCTTGTCGTCCGCGGGAGAGGGCGCCGTTTTTGTGGTCGGCTTGCTTTCCTTTTTGCCGCCGGCCCCGAAAAAAGGCGGCTCGTAAAACACCAGGGTAATGCTGTCAACGTCGCCCAGGGGCACGCCGAGTTCCCGGGCCATGTCCTTGTGGATTTTCTCCGCCATCGGCCCGAGTTGTTTCAGGAGGATCTGGCCGGCGTCGCCGGCGAGGAAATCGCCGACCCGGATGTGCACGAACGCCATGGCATTGGCCGGCACCTGCCGCAAACCCTCGGGCAGCGGCGGCGGTTCCGGATAGGGTTTTTGCGGTTGCGGTTTCGCTTCGGGGTCCTGTTGCCCCGCATTCGGGTCAGGTTTGGCTTTGGCTTTCGAACCCGGATCTTGCCCGGCCCACCCCCAGGAAACGGCGGCGGCCAGAGCCAAGCAGAACCCCATCCCCGCGAACCACCGAAACGTTCGCGGGCCAGCTAAACGGCGAGAGAGGATCATGATGCGGCTCCTCGAAAAATGAAGTGACTTGTGCTGGCCCCGATTATGGCCGGCCTTTCCGTCCGTCGCAAGGGTTCAGGAGGAGATTTTTTTGACCTCGTTCCACAGTCCGGAAGAAACGTCGAATTGATGATGGTGGGCGATGGCTTTCATGCTTTCCTCCAGCGAGGTTTGCCGGAACCGGGCCAGGGCCGCGGCGGCAATGCACGGCGAGCGGCTCAAGCCGGCCCCGCAACACACCAGCACGGGTACCCCGTTTTGCAGAAAATGCACCGCCGTTTGCACGGCCAGGGCAATCAATTCCGGCCGGTTGCCCTCGCCGTCCACCAAAGGAAAGCGGCAATAGGCCATGTCGCGGGGAAGCTGCAAGACGGGTTCCTCGACGGCCAGTTGCACCACCGCCTCGATACCGAGATCGAGAAGATGGCGGAAATCGCGGCCGTCACCCGCATGTCCGAGCCACAGGGGAAAAGGTTCAATCTGCGTCATGCCAACCTCACAATGCTTGGGGCGGATACTTGAGACAGATGTTCTTGGCCTCGGTGAAAAAACGCAACGCCTCCTCGCCGCCTTCGCGTCCCAGGCCGCTGTTTTTCATGCCGCCGAACGGCGTCCGCAGGTCGCGGAGTAACCAGCAGTTGATCCACACCGTGCCGCTGTCGAGCTGCTCGGCCACGCGATGGGCGCGGGCCAGGTTGTTCGTCCACAGCGCGGCCGACAGGCCGAATGCCACGCTGTTGGCATGGCGGATCACTTCCTCTTCTTGGTAAAAAGGCGTGATGGTCACCACCGGGCCGAAGATTTCTTCCTGGTTCACCCGGCATGGCACCGGCAGATCGACGATCACGGTGGGTTGGAGGAAAAAGCCGTTCCGGCAGCGTCCGGGGACCGCGGCGCGTTCGCCGCCGCACAAGATGGTGCCGCCCTCCGCGCGGGCCAGGCGGATGTACGACAGGACCTTGTCCAGGTGCGGGCGCGAGATGAGCGCGCCCTGATCGCTGGCCGGTTCGAGCGGATCGCCCACGCGCAGCTGGCGCGTGGCGGCCAGGAAGCGTTCCACGAACGCCGGATAAACCGCGGCTTCCACGAAAATCCGCGAGCCGCATAAACAGATTTCGCCCTGGTTCTCGAAGGACGACCTTACGCTGGTGGGCAGGGCCTCGTCCAGATCGGCGTCGGCGAAGACGATGTTGGGATTTTTGCCGCCCAGCTCGAGGGTCAGTTTCTTGAAGAGCGGGCCGGCGGCGCGGGCGATTTCCCCGCCGGTGGCGGTGCCGCCGGTGAAGGAAATCGTCGTGATGGCCGGATGCGCGACCAGAGCGGCGCCGGCCTTGCTTCCCAGGCCGTGCACGATGTTCAGGACGCCCGGCGGTAAGCCGGCTTCCCGCACGATTTCCGCCAGCAGGTGGGCGGTCATCGGCGTCAGCTCCGACGGCTTGGCGACGGCGGTGTTGCCGGTCGCCAGGGCCGGGGCAATCTTCCAGGTCAACAGGTACAGCGGCAAATTCCACGGCGCAATCAGGCCGGCGACGCCGCGCGGCTGCCGCAGCGTGTAGTTGAGGGCCAACGTGTCGGTGCGATAGGCCTCGGCGTGCCAGTGCAGGATGGCCGTGGCGAAGAAGCGGAAGTTGGCCGCCGCACGCGGAATATCCACGGCGCGAGCCAAGCGCAAGGGTTTGCCGGTGTCCACGCATTCGGCCCCGGCCAGGCGGTCCAGGTTGTTGTCGATGCGCTGGGCGATGTCCAGGAGAAGGCGCGAACGATCGGCGGCGGGCATACGCGACCAGGCGGGAAAAGCGCGGCCGGCGGCCCCAACGGCCGCTTCGATATCGCGGCCGTCGCTGTCGGGGACCCGCGAATAGACCTGGCCGGTTGCGGGATCGACGTTGTCCAGGTACCGCCCGGAAACCGGTTCGGCGTGTTGGCCGTCGATGAAGTTGGCAATATGCTGCATGGGACACCGGGACTGAGGCGGTCCGAAAAGGGGACACCCTTGAGTTCCCTTTTCGGACCGCCTCTTACTATGGCCCC
>CAZFGM010000759.1:0-3455 GCA_964518515.1 uncultured Alcaligenaceae bacterium
CGGCGTCGGCAAGTGTGCCGGCTCCGCTGGTGATTTCCACGGTCAAGGCCGCAAGTCTGTTTGCGGCCGGGAAAGCGGCGACAGGCGTGGTTTCGACCACGGTCGCCGCGCTGACAGAAGGAGTGTTGAAAACCATGTTCATGACCAAACTCAAGATCGTCGCGGCGCTGGCGCTGGTGTTCGTTGCGGTCCTCGTCGGGGGAAGTGGGGTGACCTTCCAGACCCAGGCAGGAGGTAGGGCTGATGCCCCACAGAAAGACCAGAAGCAGGCTGCCCTCAGTGTTCAGATACTAGGGCGGGATGACTTCGATGCCCGATCCGGTGTCATTGAAAGTCACAAGGAACGACAGGGTTTGCTCATTCTGAAGCTCGACAAAGGAAACTCCTATGCGCTCCATGAAAAAGCCAAGGTCCTGATCGACGGCAAGGAGGCAAGGTTCCAAGACCTAAAAGCCGGGATGCTCGTTTTTCTCGAACTCACGCAGGATCTCAATGAGGCAAAGCTCGTCCGCGCGAGTTGGATGAAATCCCGTGGAATCGTGGCCTCGGCGGTCGACGTTGACGCACGCAAGTTCGACTTCCTGGCGAGAGACTACGATGTGATCGAGGGCAAAGAGCGGGCCGCTATCGCAACCGTTAGCGTACTCAAGGATGCAAAAGTGTTCATCGACGGCAAGGACAGCAAGCTGGCAGACTTGAAGGAGAAGATGGAGGTGGTCTTGTATTCTCGTGCGGATACAGGGGAGGTCGTGGCGATCAAGGCTCGGGGCGGGCAAGCCGATGCCAAACCAAAGCCGCCGGCCAAAGAGAAGGACAAACCCAAGGACGATAAGGACCAACTTCAAGGAACTCTGTGGACGCTAATCGCCAGAGAAAGCGATGGCAAACGGCAGGAATACCCTCAAGGAGCCGGAATCAGCCTACGTTTTGATGGCAACAAGTTCATCCTCGACACTACAAGTATCAATCCCTTCGGCGGACATGGAGATGGAACAACTGTCGAGCATACTTATGTGATAAATCCGGCCCAAAAGCCGAAAACCATTGACCTCATCGTGATCAATGGCCCGAAACAAGGTGAGGCATGGATTCGTGGGGTTTACCGACTCAAAGGTGACGAACTTGAGATTTGCTGGGGCAAGGAGAGGCCGACAGAGTTCAAAACGAAGCCTGGTTCAGGATGGGCGCTAAGCGTTTATAAGCGGCCCGCGCCGCTGATCGCTCAAAAAGAGCAGGGACGTCAGCTCCCGGCGCGGATTGCTGCGGAAGACAAGCCAGAAAAACTCCTGAAGCTGGAAGGGCCCGTAACCTCGGCCTTATGGAGTCTCGACGGCAAGCTCATGGCCAGCGTGACCACGCGAAAGGAAAAGGGGAAGGAGGGAGAAGGACGCGAGTTCGATTACTTCACAGCCTTGCGCATTCACGATGCGAAGACGGGGGCGGAAAAAGTGTCGCTAGGGGAGCTGAAAAACGCGAATCATGTTCATCGCGTGTTCGCTCCGGATGGCAAGACGCTCGCCATCAGCATCCGCGGGGCAATCAGCGAAGGGGACAAGGTAGAACTTTGGGATGTCGAGAAGGGCCAACTGTTGCAGACCGTGGAAATGGACTATGGCCGAACTCGCCCCGCAGTGGCGTTCTCCCCAGACAGCAAGAGACTCGCAGTCGCGTACGGCGGACCAAGCAATAAGTTGACCGGAGGCGCACGCCTTTTCGATACCCAAACCGGCAAGCTCGCGCAAACCTTGACGGGGCACAAGGACTTGGTCATCGCTGTCGCTTTTTCGCCGAACGGGAAAATGTTAGCCACAGGCGGAGACTATCACGATCGAGAGATCCGCCTCTGGGATTTGACCAGCGGCAAGGCCATTCGAGTTCTGGAAGGGCTTCAAGGGTCGGCACTATCCATGGCGTTTTCCCCCGATGGAAAAACCATTGCGTGTGGCGATACCGAGGGCGGGGTTCGTCTCTGGAATGTTGAAACAGGGAAAGCGGCGGCATCGCCCCAAGATAATCCCGGCCACTCGTCCTTGGTGGCCTTTAGCCGGGACGGTCGCTTGCTGCTCAGCGCGGGCCATGTGGAGAAGGAGGGTAAACGAACGGGCGAGGTCCGGCTGTGGGATGTCAAGACCGGCGCTTTGTTGCTCAAGTTGCACAACACAAGCCGAAGCGCGGCTTTCAGCCCGGACGATCGCACATTGTCCGTCCTAATTAGCGGGCAAGGCGTTAGACACATCGGGCTGGCGAAACTCCTGAAAGATTCCGAAAGGTTCCCTGTGCCGGAATGAGGCGAGGTCGGCGGTGTCCGCCGTGGCACGCCCTCGCCCCTCAGCGTTCCGGGCGTGGAACGCAATCGCCTGCCCACCTTCCTGAACTTGTGGCAGCCCGATCCGACCGTGTATCGCTTCAGCGGCAAATGAACTCTCTTGTATAATAAACCCCCTGGAATACCCTGGCGATCGGAGCCGTAATGAATGCCTTGGTTGAACCCTGGGGGGTCCCTAACCCGGACGGACTGGCGGGCTTCGCCGGCAAGGGCAGAAACTTCCAGCCGAATTCGGAGTCTTTGTTTCCGCGCGGGGGCAACTGGTTCGCTGGGTGACAGGAGCAGCGTCATGAAGAAAAAAACGTGGCTTTTCTCCGTGCCGGTCGTGGCGCTGGCCGGGATCGGGGCCTTCTTCTTGTATCCCCGCTCGAAACCCCAATACCCCCAGTACTGCTGGCTCGCTTTCGGGCCGGAAGCCAAGGTTCGGGTCTTGGTCTGCTTCGATGGCAGGGCGCTCTACATTGATCGTGACGGTGACCGCCAATTCACCGGACCCGAGGAACGGTTCAGCAGTGTCAAGGAGTGCAAGGATGTGGTGATCGCTGATGGGGTTGAAAAGACTTCCTACATCATCACCGAAACCCATTACGCAGGCCTGACCAGGCCGCCGTGGACCATGCTCATATTCCATGTGGACATCAAAGGGCCTCTGGAATACCGCCAAGTCGGTGACGTTGATATGGCTACGGAACCGGACAACGCACCGGTAGCTCACTTTCACGGCCCCCTGAGGATTCACGCAACTCCCAAGGCCAGGTCGTGGGAGCCGCCCCGCGACCCGATCACGCTCCACATAGGGGAGAAACCGACGGAACTGTACGCCAACATCAGCACGTGGAACGATGAGGACAACCCCAACGGGGGCGCCGCCGTTCGTGTGGAGGTTGACGGCAGGGCGATTTTCCCTCAAGGCATACATCCGTTCGTGGATGTCGAGTTCTCACCCCAGAGACAAGGCGATGTGCCCATTCGAAAGCGGTACCCGCTCAATAAGGTCTGCTGAGGGACTCTCTTTCACGGCCCCGTGCGGGTTCCTCATGAGGCGGGCCTCGGGATGGCTAAGGTAACTTTTTCGTTCAGCGCATGGGTGGCAGGTAAAGTTGCCCCAAGCACGATTGAAATCCCCATT
>CAZFGM010000760.1:0-3450 GCA_964518515.1 uncultured Alcaligenaceae bacterium
ACTCCAGCATCCCGCAGCAGGGCACGATGATGGACACCAAGCCGGTCGGCGCCAGGACCGAAAGGTTCTTCGCCGGCACCGGCGGCGCCCCGTTGCCCTCGCCATACAAGCCAATGATGCGATTCTCCGCCATGATGCTTCCTCACAGAGACCACAGAGCACACAGAGATTAGATCAACTATCTTTTCTTTCTCCGCTCTTTCTCTGCGGTCTCTGTGCTCTCTGTGGTGAATTTCGTTTTAGTCCGCCTTTTCTGCTTCCGGCTTCTCCTCTTTCTTGGCAAACTTGCTCACGAGGTTGATCAGCAAAAGATATTCCTGCTGGTTGCGTGCCGTCAGGTGGGCGAGGACTTCCTGCTGTTTTTGCAGGAGCCGGTCGCGGTAGGCGCCGGTTTTGTCGAGGGCGAGAGCCTGGGCGATCATGTCCAGGGCGGCCGGGTAGTTCTTCTCGCGGGTGTGTACCCAAGCAAGATTGAAGCGGGCCCGGACATCGCTTTCATTCACTTCGAGCGCCTGCAAGTAGGCGGAGCGGGCCTCGGCGGTCCGGCCGAACTCGTACAGGCCGTCCCCCAGCGTGCTCCACAGGTCGGCCGAGCAGGTCGGATTCAAGGCCAGGGCCAGCTTGGCCATGTCGATGCCCGCCTTGGGGTCGCGCAGCTGGAACGTCAGGAACGTGCTGATCTCGTTTAAGAGCACCCAGTTGTTGGGCTGCTCCTTGAGGGCCTGGTTGTACAGGCCGGCCGCCATCTCGAAGCGCCCGACCTGGACGCACTGCCGGGCTTTTTCAAGCGGCTGCTGCCTGCGGTCGTAAGCCGGTTTGCCGAACCGGTCTTGGAAACAGCCACGCGTCTCGCGGTCCAGCTTGCGCCCGAGCAGACGGGAATGAATACCGCCGGCTTCCCCGAAGGGCTCGACCCATTCGCACTTTGGTCCATCAGCGAAATACGCCTTGAGAAGCGGGAAGTTCAAGCCCACAGCGGTGGCCAGCGAAAAGCGTTGGTGTTCGAACTCGTCATCAAAAGTCATCTGGGTTTGGCCATAATCGTTGATCAGGATGAAGCCACCTTCTTGCACGATTCCCAGCAAGCGCTCCAGAGATTGGATGGCCCCATGATTCAAGAGCAGCCTCTTTGCCGAGCGCCGGCCGTACTCGTACCCGAACTCGCCATATGGAATCGTCTTCACATCAACTGGGCGATAATCGTACTCGCTCGCGAAAAGCCCATAAACTTCAAGAAGCTCTTCCTTGTCGCGCTGGTTGCTCGACTTTGCCTTCGCTTGCAATTGCTCGACGCTCATGTCCGTGAAGTCGGCCAGGTTGATGTTGCGGGCCACGCAGGTGCGCACGCAGAGCTGCTTGACCTGATCTTGCTCAAACTGCAACACCGCGACCGGCAAGCAATCAAGGACGTAATTCAAGAATACCGCCCGGAAGGGCTGCTCCTTGTTCCCATGTTGCAAAAAGCCAACTTCATCAAGCAAGTGTTTCTCCGCTTGCATGGCATCCACGATGCGAAGCCGGTACCGGCCAGGATGATTCGCGAAGACACCATGCCGCACGAGGTCGAGTAGGATGCGCTCGGAATTGTCGCCCGCGATGTAACAAAGCCGGTCGTAATAATCCTTGTCGTGCTTCAGGCACAGCTCCCGAAAGCAATCCAGAAAGAAGCGGGCAAAAAGGCCCACGCCCATGCCGAGTTCCAAGACAGATATTTCACGCTCCAGCTCGGAGGATTCATCTGCCGCCGCCAGACTCTCGAAAAAGAGGTGCGCAGCATTGCGGGAAAGCGTGCCGTCATTATTGATAATAAACGGCACCGGCATGCTGTCGCTAAGAAAGGCCTTGCTGCCCCGACTGCGAAAATACTGTCCGCCGAGTTCCAATTCCAGGCTGGCACCCAGCGGACAGGACTCCTGAACAACCTCGCGAGCTGATTGGGACTGCGAAAGGAGCCGTTCTGCGACGGTTCCAATCTTCGGTGAGCCCGTTTTCTCAGCCTGTCGAGAAGGCCTTGTTGCAATACTCACGATGTAACTCCGCTTTGCCTAAACTGAATAGGGAATCTCCCCTTTCTTCCCTCCCCTTTCTTCCCTCCGTGCAGCTGCTTGACCTGATGTTCCAGTTCCAGACTGGCGCCCAACGGGCAGAACTCCTCAACAACCTCGCCAGCCAATTGGGATTGTGAAAGGAGCTGTTCTGGCGCTGTAATAGGGTGCCGAGAAGTTCCACAAAGCTGGCTATCAAGTAGGCTCGGCCCGTTTTCTTCGTCCTTTTCTCCGTCCGCTAACTGAATGTTTTGTCAATGTCCCGCTTTTCTTTGATACGCACCAGGCGCGTGTTAGAATATAAGAGACAAGAACATTAGAGCTAGAATTAGAAGGAAAAGAATCCAAATACCAATGCTCAACACAATCCAAAGGACCTTTCGTGCGAAGGAATACTTTGGGAAATCCTGATTCGAGAAAATCCTCACTGCGACCCTCGGGCAAAAGACTTGGGGCACTTCTACTTCGAATTCAATTGTATTAAATCAAAAAAAAGAGCGATGCCAAAAACCAAAAAGCCAATTGCGACGACGACGATGCCCCAGAACTGATACGTTTCGTAAACCTCAGTGTTTTTCGCCTTGAAATAGCGTATCTGAAAATCAATTATCTCCTTATTCCATTGTGTGGGGAAAAAAAGGCCTCTTAGTCCGAGAAGAATAAAAAAGATTCCCGCTAGTTTATTGATTACATCTATCATAACGAGAGTCAGTTAATCGAAGGAAATACCCAATAAATGGTGGCGCTTCCCCCAGGAGCTCCAAGACCTAACTCCCAGAAGCCACCTCCTGGTCCGATGATTTGGCCGCCAAACTGGCTCCCTCCGCCTATGCCAAGGTTGGAGTTTCCAAAGCCGCCTACACCCCACTGCATCCCGGGGGTTACGTTCTGCCCGGGTGCAACCGTTACCGACCCACCGACAGTTCCTACGCCAGCACCAATGTAAGGATGAACGCCCCCAGTTCCAAAGTCAATTTGGACTCCCCCGGTAATCCCGAATCCAGCTTCAAGTGGAAGGGGCCAGATGGGCACAAAGACATTAATATCCAGATAAAACCTTTGCGGCGGAGCTGGTTTGGCAATCCACACTTTCTGCTCTATGAATTTCTTAATACCTAACCCGTTGGTTCCCTTTTGAATGTCAGCTTGCATTTGTTTGTCATCTTTGAATTTTTGCATGAGTTTGGCATCGTTCATTTTTTGAATGGCAGCGGCATCTGGCCTTTGCAAGCCACTGGGATCAAGCGAGTTGAGAAACCGGTTAGTGCTATACCGATATAGATTACTGTCGCCCGCATCAAATCCGACGGGATCCTGGCTGATCCATCGCCCCGTGCCCGGATCATAATATTGTGTCCCCTACGAAATTGTTGCCACTTTTTTCTTTTTAATTGGTAAAGGAATT
>CAZFGM010000761.1:0-3446 GCA_964518515.1 uncultured Alcaligenaceae bacterium
GCTTGGGCAACACGAGCAGGTCGAGCAAGCTCGGTGTTTGCATCAGGCGGTGGGTGCTGACGTGCAGGTAACGGGCGGTGGTTTGCAGGCTGGTGTGCCCGAGCAGGGCCTTGAGCGTCAGCAAATCGACGCCGGCTTCCAGCAAGTGCGTGGCATAGCTGTGTCGCAGAGTGTGACGTTTGTTCGACCTCATTCCCGCCTTGGGATGTGATCAAACAACAATACCAACCAGTACAATCTCCAATCCTCCCTCGTCCAATCGCTTACCGGCGTCCGGCTTGATTGGAAGTCCGCAGATCGCAAGCTCGCCAACTTCTTCTCGGAAATATTCGACCCAATCCAAGAAGCAAGCGCATCCATCCATTCGCGCTCCTGTTCTGATCCTTTCAAAATCGGTTTCGGCATCGCACCTTCACGGCGATAACGAGATGGGTACAAATCTCGGTGGTGGTACCCCTCATCGTCCGGCATCCGTGAGACCTGCAGGAACAGGCTGCTTTCGGTGCCCAAAGTATCCAAGAAGGTAGCCTCAAGGGAGCCACCGTCCCGGTACATTTCAGCGGCTAGCAATTTCAAGAGTTTCATTCATATGCTGGCGAACAAACAGAAAACCAAAGCCGCAGAACGACTGCGTTCACTTGCCGGGCCGCCTGCAACGGCGTGGTGTCGCGCAAAACAAAAATGGCGGCCCGGTGAGGTGCAACGCTTTGTTAGCCGCCGCACTCACACGCTGAAGAACGAGCAGGGCATTTCGGGCTCCAGGAACGTCAGCGGGTTTTCAGGACCCAGCACATATTCTGGCCATGTGTCAGCCAACCACTGAGCTGCGCCCTCCGTCCCCCCGCCGTGATGACTGCGCGACACGCAGGACATGGAGGCTTCAATGAATCTCTCCACGATCTCAATTACTCGTTCCGCACCCAAAACAGCCGGGAGCGTAACACGGACCGAGCCGAAAAGGCTATCAAGGCAAATATGCACACAATGTGCATGCACACCGGATGTGCTCTTGAGAAGACGGACGTAATCGAAGACTCGACCGTGGCGCGCACCAATATGGACGTCGTAAAGGAATCCTTGGCTTCCTGCGACGGGGGTCTTCCAATTCGCCCAAGGCCGACAGAGTACCTCAACCGTCACGTTCAGAATCGCATTTGGATCTGCTATACCAGTTCGAGCCCATTTCCCGTCTCCGCATGAGCCCCATGGGAACTGATCCAAGTGAAGAAAATGCTCTTCAACAGGATCGTCTGACTGAGGGACGACCGGCCGCGGATTATTATACGAGGTGCAGAAGCGCCAAAAACCCTGGTCGATGTCGCGAAGTAATTGAATCACACGCTGTAAGTCATCCTCATGGCCAGTACGAAAATGAGCGACGCGGTGGCGAACTTGTGAAACCTCTTCGAGCTTTGCTTCCCAAATGGATTTCGGGGGTAGGAATGGCTCGAATAGGTGCCGGTAGTCCGCAATAGTACGGCAGATGCCCGACAATTGCGCGTAACTTAGCGAGTTCTCTTCTGGCGAAGGCATATGTGTGAGGCGCTTGTCTGCCTCCTTGGGTTTGGCGGTATTAGACACCCGCAATTCCCATTCATCTCCCTCTGCGGCCCGAAGTTCAACGTAGACCAGTCTGCGAAGCCAGGTTTCAAGCTGCCAGAGCCGGCAGTACGTATCAAGCACGCGCTGCGGAAGTTCCGGAACTAGCACTCGCGCCGGTGATTGGGGTCGCGAATCGCCTTGGTCGTGGGTGTCGCTCATGCATCGCCTCCCGTCTACTGGTTCCTCAAGCCGAGTTCGCCTTTGATGGCCCAAGAAGGGTAGACCCGCGTCGCACGATGAAGGTTCGCATCAGACAGCGTGTTTTGGCGGCTAACGACCACGATAAGCTGCGCGGGCCGCCTGCATGGACTCACTACCGCGCGAAACCAGAATGGCGGCCCGCGTCAGCTTCATCGTTTCGTTAGGCGGGCCCTTTCTTGTCTTCCGGCGGACTAGGCGGGACTGCCGAACTACCTTGCGTTGGCCGCTGCGTTTCTTGAAGTTGGACGCCGCACTTCGGACAGAAACCGGGATTCCAGTTTCGGCCCATGTCGCCGCCGCAGGCTGGGCATCTCCAGTTAACCATGGAGATCACCACGCACACGAAGACAACAGCCAACAGCGGGACAATAGCGGCGATGGTACTTTCCAAGGCGAGGCCGATGATCACTGCCAGAATCACTCCCACTGGCAGACCCACGAACGAAGACGTCAGGGTCAGGGCACGTTGTTTCTGCCACGAGTGCGCGACTTGGGCAGGGCCCGCGGCCGTTGGCTGCGCCTTTTTCCGGTCCCGCAAATACAAGGCCACGAAATAGGCGACGAGTAAAGTAACCCCGACCCCCAGAAGAATTAGCCAAGTCTCCGCGTCGCCTTCCAAAAGGCGCTTCACGAATTCGTGCCGGCCGCCTTGGGGGTTGACCAACTCCTTGGGTGGTGGTTGATCTGATTCGTAAATGACCTTACCATCCTTGATGACGCGATACGCTTTGTGCTTCGGGATTGGGTCTCCGTCGATCAGCGTGCGGACCTTGGGATTCTGGGCATCACCAATCTGCGCCTGGGCCGCAGTGCCCACCAGCAAGCAGGCCACAACGAGGCTTCCGAAACAATAGCGCATTGCCCACGCTCCTGATAGCCTAACGACAAAGATAAGTTGCCGGGCCGGCTGCAACGACGTCATTCTCGAAAAGCCGTGATGCCGGCCCGGTCAACTTCATCGTCTGGTTCGGCGATGATAGTTATCGGGCATCGATTCCTGAGGCTTTCTTATCTCCAGCCCCGCGCCCGTCACTTCGGTCTTAGCGTTTCCTTATGCGTCTTCTTGTCGCCGTAACGCGCGCATTCGCTAACCAGTTTGGTGATTTTGTCCCCCGCTTTATCGACCTTGTAGACCGAGATGTGGAGCGAGCCGTCCACATATTGCTCATCCTTCCCCTTTGACACCGCGCTTGCAACGGTGAGTGTGTCGCCCACCTTGTTGAGCAGCCCCACCCCGACCCAGTGCGTGCCGTCGGCGAGGTCCCAGCGAACCTTGTAGACATCGCCGTTCTTCGTGATGCGGACCTTATTCACGCCTTTGTAGTCGCTGGAATAGTCTCCTTCAACCGCGAAAGCGCACGAGGCAAGGAGGCAGAAAGCGAGCGCCGCGACAGCCGCGCGACAGACCGTGGACCGAGGCGTCATGTTGACCTCCGAGAGAAAACGCACCCATGCCATCCTCGGCTCGCCATCACTTCGATGGCGTCCCAGCCGAGTCGGCACCTGCAGCCGAACGCCAAGGCTAAGCTGCCGGGGCCGCCTGCAAGGACGTTGAAGCTCGGAAAACCAGGATGGCGGCCCCGGTCAGCTTCAGCCGTTTGATACTTATCATGGTCTCGATTGGGATGGGCCGGGGCCTGTCC
>CAZFGM010000762.1:0-3446 GCA_964518515.1 uncultured Alcaligenaceae bacterium
AATGAATCTGGGCAAGGGACGTCGGCCTGGAAAGGCCGACCTACAATTGCGTTGACTGGGCCAACCCCGCCATCCGAAGCGAATGCCGCAACAGCTCCATCAAAGACTACGTGCGCGATCACCGTTTGTTCCGCGTCGAGAACACCAGCAACTGCACCTACGACTTCGGCATCAACAAGGACATCGACAACCTGCCGGCCCTCCGCGACTGCATGAAACGCCACAACGACCGTTACCTGGAAGTCCAGGAAGATATCCTGGCAACTGGCCGCGATCCAAGCTGGTACCTTTTGGTAGCGACGAGGGAAGGTGAAAAGACTTTGTGCCCTTCCGCGGCCAGCGACGCCATCCTTTACGAGGTAGACCCGGATTACCGCCGCGGGGTCAACGCCAAGCGCCGCGAAGACGACAAATCGGCTGAGGATTCTAAAAGGTCTGAGGCAAAGTGACTTCAATTCTATTCCGGCGAAAACGATGGCCCGCCTGGAGCGCGGCGAGGCAGGAAAGCCCCATCGGGAAACGCTGCAAAAGATGGCCAGCCGCCTCGGCGTTGACGTTGCGGAAATCGCGGGAATCGAGACGTAGTAATTCCAAAGAGCGCCTTTTTTCGCCAGCCGCAGGATGCTACGCGCTCAATGTCGAAACATGAATTCTTTGGTATTAAACAAAGTCCACTGCACGTCTTCCCAGGCCTTGCGTTTATCTTCCGCCCGGCGGACGAAGTTCAAGGAAGCCTGGACTTCTTTTTCGGACGGCATCCGCGACAAAGTCGCCAGGTAAAGCTCGTTGAGCATTTCCGCTTCGGAAACCTTCTTGGCCAACAGCCGGCTGATGCGATTCTTGGTGCTGATCAGCTTGGCGTTGACCGTGGCGCCGTTGATGAGCTGCAAGGCCTGGCCCAGGTTGGGCTCGGCTTCGCGCTCGCATTCGCAGGGTAGCTCGCGGGCCGGCTGGCCGAACGCCTTGAGAAACGGATGGTTGACGTCGCCGTCGGGCAGCTGGCAGGCCCGCGTGCCCGCTGGAAAGCCGGGATAGTTTTCCGGCACTTCCGTCGCCTGACACAGGGCGTCGAGCATCTGTTCGGCCGTCAGCATCTTCGCCGCCAGGTGGGAAAAATACTTGGGGTCGTCCTTGTTGAACTCATTGGTCAAAGCGCTGAGCTGATACGTCCGCGAGTTCATGATGGTCCGCAGGATGTGCTTTACGTCGTAGTTGTGATCGATGAAATCCTTGGCCAGCGCCTGAAGGAGGACCTCGTTGGCGGGCGGATTGGATTCGCGGAAATCGTCGGGCGGATCGACGATGCCGCGGCCCGTCAAGTGATACCACAGGCGATTGACCAGGGCGCGGGCGAAAAACGTGTTGTCCTTGTGCACCAGCCAGCCGGCGAACACCTCGCGGCGATCCTGGTCCTGGGCGATCGGCGGCACCTTGCCTCCCAGAAAGCGCGGCTCCATCACCCTGCTCGTACGCAGGTGCTTGACCTCCCCCGTGCTGTCAAGGTAAACGATCTCCGCTTCGCCCTTCTTGGGGTTGGGTTTCTTGCCCGATTCGGTTTTCTGTTTCACCCGCGCGAAGAAGGCGGCGGTGCTGTAATAGTCGTCCTGCGTCCACTTCTCGAACGGATGGTTGTGGCACTTGCTGCACTGCATGCGGACGCCGAGGAAGAGTTGGGCAGTGGTCTCAGCGAGCTCTTCCGGAATGCGGGCCACGCGGAAATAGTTGGCCGGACCCTTTTCGTAGGTGTTGCCGCTGGCGGTGATCAGCTCACGGACAACCTGGTCGAAGGGGGTGTTTTTTTGCAGGTGCTCGCGCATCCACTTTTGATAGGCCTGGGCGCCTTTGGCTTGCAAGGCGCGGCGGCTGCTGCGGAGCACGTCCATCCACTTGAGCGTCCAGAAATCCGCATATTCCGGCCGGTCCAGCAGGCGGTCGATCAGCTTGGCGCGCTTTTTCTTGTCGCTGTCGCCCAGGAACGTCTTGACTTCGTCGGGCCCCGGCAAGACGGCACACAGATCAAGATACGCCCGGCGAATGAACTCCTCGTCTTTGCACAGCTCCGAAGGCTGAATGCTCAGCATCTTCAGCTTGGCGAAGACGTGCTTATCGACGTAATTATTCTCGGGCGGATTGGACCAGACGAAGCCTTTCTTGGGTTCGAGGAAAGCGAGGTTGACCGTCTGCATCGTTTCCAGGTAGCGGCACAGGATGGCGACTTCACCGGCCTGGAAAAACTCGACCCGGCCGGTGGCATTAATCTGGGCGACGCTGTTCTCGCTGCTGGAAAAGACGGTCAGGCGGGTGACGTCCTTGACGGTGCCGTCGTTGAAATGGGCCAAGACAGCAAGCTGCTGCCAGCGGGCCGGCGCTTGCAGCACGCGCGCGCCGGGCAGGATTTCCAGGTGCTTGACGGCGGGTATCTCGTCCGGATCGTCGCGCCGCCCCTCGGCCAACCAGGCCCGCAGCGTCCGGGCGGGCACGCTGCCGGCGCCAAAGCGCGTGCCGCCTTCATGGGACACGCGTCCCAAGGCTTTGAGAAGGATCAGGCTGGCGTCGGGATGTTGCCCATCGGTTCGCCGGCCGAGGGCGTCGCGCGTCAGTTGCTCGAAATCGGCGGCGGGGTCGTAACCGCGCAGGCTGAGCTTGAAGCCGTTCTTGCCGGCGGGGGTGCCGTGGCAGGCGCCCATGTTGCAGCCGCCGACGTTGAGGGCGGCAATGACTTCGTGGCGAAAACTGACCGGTTGCGGTTGATCGAACTGGCGAACGGTCACCTCGACCCGGACGGTGTGCCCCCCCGCGGCGGCCACGACCTTGGTGGCGCCATTCGTGCCCGGCAACACCAGGCCATCCGGGGTCACGCGGGCCGCCTCCGGCGATTCGCTGGTCCAATCGCACACCCCGGCCAGGTCGCGCACCGTGCCATCGGCATAGGTGGCCGTGACCACGAGTTGCCGCATGGCCCGCGGACCGGTCAAGGTGATCGTCCCCGGTTGCACCTCCAGCTTGAGCGGTTGGCCGATCAAGAGGTTCTTGCCGGCAGTATCCGCCGGGACCTCGGCGGCGGGCAAGGAAACCACCCCACAAAAGATTCCTGCCAAAACCACGCCCAGACGCTTTCTGGACAGAGAGGGGAAAACGATCATAGGGAAGCTCCACGAGAGTGCGAAGGTCGCGGTTGGCGGGCAGTACAGATTTTTCCGTCGGGTGGGAGGAAGGTAACCCAATTTATTTTCCCAAACAATAGCGGTAGGTCAATGGAAAACCGCTTGGCGGGGTTAGCGCTCAGGGTTGCGCTAACCCCAAGCGGGGGTTACAGTTCCTTGATGCGGACACGGCGGAATTCGAACTTTCCGGATTCCGCTTGGAGGCCGATGGCCCCCTTGGCGGGGATTTTGAAGGCTTTTTCCAGCACCTCGCCGTTGCATTTGCACTCGGCCACGGTGCCC
>CAZFGM010000763.1:0-3430 GCA_964518515.1 uncultured Alcaligenaceae bacterium
AACGAAAGTGAAAGAAATGAGAAGCCATTTTTTTCGCATCCTAGCAATAACATAAAAGTATCGAAAGTGGCAAAAAAAAAAGCAAGACAACACAAAACTATCGGGAAAAACTTTACTCCAAACCCTCGCTCCGCAACTTCCTGCGTGCATCCTTGGCCAGCTTCGATTTCGGCGAGCGCTTCACGAGCAGGCCCAGGACGTGGCCGCCGAACTTCTGCGGCGGGCCGTTCTGCTCGGCGAAGTGAAAGCCGAGGTAAAAATGATCTTCCGGCTCGAGCCATTTCGTTTTTTCCACAAAGGCGGTGACCTCTGGCTCATAGTTGGAAAGCAGGCGGGCGAATTGCTGCAGGGCCGGGTCGGCGTGGCGGGCGTCGGCGGCGAGGTCGTGGGGCGAAATCTTCAGGCCGCATCCGGCCGCTTCCAGGCGGAGGGCCACGCCGCAGGCCGGGTCCTTGGTGAGTTGGCGGAGGTAGGCCAAGGCCGTGTCGTAGGCCTTTTTCTTGCGGACAGCCTGGGCCTTTTCCTCGAGGCGGTTGTGGAGCTTTTCGGCGTCGGCTTCGCGCAGCAGAAACAGCAGGGCGTCGCCGCGGCGGTCGCCCTGTTCCAGGTACCGGCATGCCTGAGAAAAAACCTGATCGCGCAGGGCCGGGGCATATTCCCTGGCCAGAGGAGCCTGGGCGCGGGCCAGCAGCCAGGCCCGATCCGGGGTGTCGGCCTTCAGGAGAGCTTGCCCCAGTGCTTTCCGGCCGAGCTTCAGCTTGCCCAGGCAGGCCAGGGCCTGGTCGTGCAGCTTGCGGTCGTGGTGATCCAGTTGGCCCATCAGGGCGGCGGCGATTTCCGGGCGGTCGCGGTCGCCGAGCTTGTCGATGGCGAATTGGCGGACGGCGGAATCCGGAGCGTGAAACAGCGGCAACCACTCCGTGGCCGCGCGCTCGGGCGCCGGCATGTTCTTCAACATCATCAAGGCCGGCGCGGCGACACGGAAATCGGAATCCACGGCACAAGTCAACAGCCGGTTCACGTGGTCCTTGCTGGGGGCGCCGGCCCACTTGCCCAGGGCTTGCAAGGCGGCGGCACGCATGGCCGGCGGATGCGGCAGCAGGGTGCGGTCCCACAGGACCTTTTCCACCCGGTCATCGTCCAGGGCCGCCAGGATGCGAATCACCGCGATTTCCGACGGACCGGCCAGCGGATGTTTCTTGTCCTTTAACAGCTCCAGCAAGTGATCGGCCAGAGCCTGGCGATGCGAAGGCGCCAGGGATGGAATGCTGGCGGTGAGCGAACGAGTGGCGGCTTCGACCACGCCGGGATCGGTGTCGAGCAAGGCAGCGACGGCGGCGGTCTCAGCGCTGGCGGTGCCGCCGGCGCCCAGGGCGCCCGCAATGCGGCGGCGCAGACCCGGGGCGACCTTGTGCATCAGGTCTTGCAGGGCCTTGGTGCCGCGCGTGCCCAGCTTGGCCGCCGCCTGGGCCGCCTGCTCCGAATCCGGCCCGCCTTTTTCCACCAGATCCAACAGCCGCGGCAAGGCCTGATCGATCTTCAGCTTGCCCACCGTGGCGATGACCTGGGCGCGGACAGCCGGTTCGGGGTCGTCGAGGCAGCCGCACAGGATTGTGGCGACCGCGCCATCCTTGGCCGCTACCTCGCTGAGAATCAAGGCGGCGGCGCCGCGGACCTCGGCGGATTGCGTTGGATCCAGAAGGTCCAGGAGTTTCTTCGTCGTCGCGTCGGCCATGACCTTTCCCCGGCTCTGTGCAGGAGATCACCGCGGGGACTTGTCCGCCCCGCTGCGTCATCGAAGCTCGCTCGGCGGTTTCGCGTCGATAGAATCCCGTGCAGCGACTAGTTTGCCCCGCTGCGCCGTCGAAGCCCGCTTGGCGGTTTCGCGTCGATTCAGCTCTTCGGTAAGCCGCTGGGGAGATTCTATCGACCTGAAACCGCGCGGGGCAAGTCACGGATTGGAAGGTTATCGACGCGAAACCGCCGAGCGAGTTTTTTCACGCAGCTGAGTGGATATTGTCCCTGCGGGAAATTCTATTGACGCGAAACGGGACAAGTCACTGAATGGAATTCTATCGACGCGAAACCGCCGAGCGAGTTTTTTTCCCGCAGCCGAGTGGATAAAGTTCCTGCGAGATTCTATCGAAGCGAAATTGGGTGGGATAAGTCACTGATTGGTACTCTAGCGACGATTAATGCCAGCAGTGATGGTGCGGGTCCCAGCCGTAGCCGACGCCCACGCCCACGCTTACCGGCGGAGACGGCGGATAGGGATCGTACACGTGATAGACGCGGGTCGCGGGCACCGGCCGCACGTGTTGCACCACCGCCGGCGGCCGCCGCGCCTGCAACGTCT
The DNA here is from genome assembly GCA_964518515.1 of uncultured Alcaligenaceae bacterium. Taxonomy (GTDB): domain Bacteria; phylum Planctomycetota; class Planctomycetia; order Gemmatales; family Gemmataceae; genus CAZFGM01. The sequence continues at coordinate 2,357 of CAZFGM010000763.1, forward strand.
GGATGATGCGATCGCTGACGCCGTTGGCCCGCAAATACTGAATGTCTCCGACCGTCAAGTCATAGGTCGAGTTGGTGCTGGTGATTTGATTGATGATAATGTTCTCAGGCGTATGCTGGTGTGTCAACTGCACGATTTCTTGCAGGGAGACCACGGGGTTGGGGGTGGCCAGGGCTTGCGCCTGGGCGTGAGCGCGCATGTCGGCGCGTTCCTCACGGCGATCCTGGGAGGCGCCGGCCAACCCGCCCAGCGTAGTTCCCGCGGCGGCCCCCACGAGCGCCCCCGTTCCGGGACGCCCGGAAGCGCCCCCGACGATGGCACCCAAGGCGGTGCCGATAATGCCCCCGCCCAGCATGCCGCTTTGGGTATTGTTCATCGATTCGCAGCCGCAAACGACCAGCAGCAAACCGCTCACGAAATAGTTCTTGTTCATCCTACACCTCCTGCTTTCTCTTCCCCGAGAATCCAGGACGGGGACTTATGCCCCGATCAGCCGTTTTCGTCAAGAGCAATGGCCCACGTTTTCCAGCCTGCCACAGCGCTCTACAATGCTGGGATGGGAAGAAATGGGTAACATGCCAAGCCCGCGGGGGTTTATATTCTGCGCGGTCAGGTTTGAGACTTTTCTCGGCGAGCCGAGCAGCGTAAGCTGCCGGGTGAAGCGCCGGCGATTGCACGCCTTACCCGGCAGCTTACGCTGCTCGGCTCGCCTCGATCCAGACCGCGCGGAGCATAACCCCGCAGGCTCGAAGACTCGCCCGCGGGCTTGGAAAACTTTTACACCTATTCAAGGTAATCGGCTTGCAGGAGTTGCCATGATGAAACATTTTCGCTGGCGTGGATTTTACCTGGCCCCGGCGTTTGCCTTATTTGCCGCTCTTTCCGCCGCCGCCCAGCCCGGGCCGGCCAAGAAGATCGGCACCATTGAAGGCATCACCGAATACCGCCTGGACAACGGCGCGCGTTTCCTCTTGTTCCCGGACCCGGCCGCCTCGACCGTGACGGTCAACATGACCGTGTTCGTCGGCTCGCGCCACGAAGGCTACGGCGAAACCGGCATGGCCCACCTGCTCG
>CAZFGM010000764.1:0-3428 GCA_964518515.1 uncultured Alcaligenaceae bacterium
TGTTCCACAAGCCCCTGCGCGCGAGCTTTTTTCACCGAGTGCCTCAGCAGATCGAGGGTGACCAGGAGGTGGCAGCCGGTGGCCGCCAGCCACTTGTCGATTTCCGCGGGCGCCATCAGCGGACTGAGCAGCAGGGCGGCGGCTCCGGTGTGCCAGGTCGCCTGCAGGGCCACGAGATACTCCGGCATATTGGGCAGCAGAATGCCCACGAACCGGCCACGCCGCGCCCCCAGGTTCGCCAAGGAACCCGCCAAACCACGGGCCTGGTCCGCCGCCTGGACGTAATTGAGCGCCCGGCCAAACAAGGTGCATGCCGGCCGCTCGGGGAAACGGTGCGCCGCCGATTCCAGCAAGCTGGTTACCGGTTCCTCCGGGTAGTTCAGCGATGCCGGCACCTCGGCCGGATAATAGCGGAGCCAGTCCCGGGGAGGTCCATCTGCCGGCGAGGCTTTGGACGGATTCATAGCGCACTTTCGCCTTGAGGCAAGGATTTTTTTTCCAGGAAGTACCAACCGCTGGCTGGGTATTGCAGGAATGTTCCGCTAGGGTGAGAGGAGGAAAGTCTCACCCTATTTACCATTTTACCCCGCTTATTGAGACGGAGGCGTTTTTTTCGGAGAGAGGAGCAACTTTTGCATAAAAAGCCAGGTGGGACCTGGGGGTTGCGCTTGCTTTGCCGGATGGGGCTGCGATGTTCACCCTGCGCAATATTATCATCCTTGTGCTGCTCGCCTTTGTCGGGGCTTTCCTTTACCTGGTATGGCTCGAGCGGTCGTATCAGGAAGAGGAATATTCGCACATCGAAGAAGGTCTTTACATGGGCGGCTGGGTTTCCAAGCCTCCGCGCGGCACAAAAGCCGTCCTCAACTTGTGCACGAAAAAGGACCCCTATCTTTCGGAAACGCACCTTTGGAAACCAATTTCCGACGGCGGCCCGGCCCCCAGCATCGCCTGGTTACAAGAGATGGTGGAGTTCATCGCTAGCCAGCGTAAGGCGGGGCGGAAGACGTTTGTTCATTGCCGCAATGGCGCCAGCCGCAGCGGCCTGGTGGTCATCGCCTATATCATGTACAAAAATAATTGGACCCGAGATCAGGCTTTCGAGTTCGTCCGCTCGAAACGATCGCAAACGCGACCGAACTCGGCTTTCATGGAACTGTTACTCGTGTGGGAGCGGGTGCTGCAAGAGAAGAAAAAAGGGTAAGGGCGAATCCTGCTCGTTACCCCCCGTCCGACGCGTTGGCGGTCTCCAGGACGGGTCGCTTCATTACCAACACGACCGTGCCGTAGGCCATTCCGGTAAGGTCATGGAGGGCGTGTTCAATGTCTTCTATCCAAAGCTTGCTGATCCAACGACCGCTGGGCAACTGCCGGGCTGCGTGCTTCGGTACGCCCGCGCGGGCGAACAGCGCGATTTTCTGGTAACCTGGTTCGAGTTGCTCGTCGTCACGGTGACCAGTTACCGTACACCACAATCCGAAATCTGGTCCAGAATCGCTTGCAGAGTACAATGATCTCCATTGCTCGGCTTTTCGGAGCGAATTATGCCCGCCTGTCCGTCCACGGAGCAATGGGAAAAATGGTTGGCGCGGGAAATGAGCCCGCCGGAAGCGGAGATTCTCGAAGGCCATCTCCGGAAGTGTCCCTCCTGCGAGCAAGTGCTGGAGCGCTTGCTCCACAGCGAGCACAGCCGTTGGCCGCAATTCTTGGTCCCGGACAGAAGAGCGGGCGAGTCAATCGCGGATTTCCTGTTCCGCTTGAAAGACAAAGCCTTGCGGCGGCCTGGCGAAAAGACTGCCGGCGCGGGGACGATGGCCAAACAGATGGGGCCCTACCAGTTGCTCGAGCTCCTTGGCGAGGGCGGCATGGGCGCGGTCTACAAGGCCCAGCATCTACACCTCGACCGGGTCGTCGCCCTCAAGCTGATCCGCGCGGAACGGCTAACCCATCCCGACGCCGTCAAGCGCTTTCGCCGCGAGATCCGCGCCGCCGCCCAGCTGTCCCACCCCAACATCGTCCACGCCTACGACGCCGACGAGATCCACGGCACCCACTTCTTCGTGATGGAATACGTCGCGGGCGCCGACCTGGCCAAGGTCGTGGGCCAGCGCGGCCCGTTGCCGGTCGCCGAGGCGTGCGAGTACATTCGCCAGGCCGCCCTGGGCTTGCAGCACGCCTTCGAGCACGGCATGGTGCACCGCGATATCAAGCCGGCCAACCTGCTGTTGACTCACGCCGCAGAAGCCCACGGACAGCCGTCCGTGGGCGTGGTCAAGATCCTCGACATGGGCCTGGCACGCATTTACCAGGAGGCCTCGGGCGAGTCCACCACCACCCTGACCCAAGAAGGGTCGGTCATGGGCACGCCGGACTACATCGCCCCGGAGCAGGCACGCAGCGCCCACCAGGTGGATATCCGCGCCGACTTGTACAGCCTGGGCTGCTCCTTCTATTTCCTCTTGACCGGACGGGTGCCGTTTCCCGGCGGCTCGCTGGCGGAGAAACTGCTCAAGCATCAGCTGGAGGAGCCGACGCCGATAGAAGAGCTGCGGCCCGAGGTGCCGACGTCCCTGAACCGCATCCTCCGCAAGTTGATGGCCAAGCGCCCAGCCGACCGCTACCAGACCCCGGCCGAGCTGGACCAAGCCCTGGCCAAGTTTCTACAGACCGGCATCTTTTCCACCGCCAACGAGAAAACCGTGGCCATTTCCCCGCCAGGGGGCGCTATGGCAGCCGCCGCGGGGCAAATGGGAACGACCGAGGTGGTCGCCCGGAAATGGGCCGAGGTGGTCAAGCCGGGAAAGCCGCCCCTGGAGGTTGGGCCGCGGCAGAAGGCGCCGGGGAATCGGTGGCGGCTCTATCCCATCGGCGCGGGCGCGGCCGCCCTGCTGGTGATAGTCCTCGTCCTTTTGCTGTGGCGGCCGTGGTCCGAATCCTCGCCAACCGTCCAGCAGCCGCCCGAAAAAGTGCCTCCCCCGCTATCACCCGAACAGCTGGCCAAACAGGCCGAGAAGAAGCGGCAACAGGAAGCCGAGCAGGCCTTCGACCCGCTGGCGGCTCGCGTGGCTGATCCGAAAGCCGACCCGAAGCCGCTGTGCCACGCGCTGCGCGAGTTTCTCACCAAGCATTCCGGCACCCTGCAAGCGACGCGCGCCTGCGATCTCTTGGGCAAGGTGCTGGCCAAGATGCCCTCGCCGCTCGACCAACTCGACCCGGCCAAGATTCCGGCTTACGAACTTGATGTAGCCCGGCGAGCCGGCGGGTTCACGCCGCCGGTAGAGTTGGTAGCCGTCCTCGGCGACAGCCGGCTCAAACACTGGGCCCCGGTCCGCGCCGTGGCCTTCAGTCCGGACGGCAAGATGCTGGCCTCGGCAAGTCATGATTACACTGTGAAGCTCTGGGACCCAGCCGCGGGCAGCGAACTCCGT
>CAZFGM010000765.1:0-3418 GCA_964518515.1 uncultured Alcaligenaceae bacterium
ACCGTCGCTCACGCTTCCGGCTCGGATGGCGCGGCGGGCTCTCTGGAAGTAATTTTTGTCGAATCCTCGCCGGGCTTTCGTTATGATATAGGCGGGCCCTATTGCAACGCGACCTCCTTGCCGCCTCCGCCATGACCATTTTTTCCTGGATTTTTCTGGTCCTGTTCCTGGTCGCCCTGGGGTTCCTTTTCTTCGCGACCCGTTATTCACTCCAAACAAAGGAAGAAACATTTTCAACGGGCCGGGAATTCGCCGGCCGGTACTTGCTGGTTTTATTGCGGCTGGCGATTGGCTGGCACCTCTTGGTCGAGGGCCTGGACAAACTCCATTCCGAATCCTGGACCAGCGAAACCTACCTCCGCGAGTCCATCGGTCCGGCGGCGCCTGCTTTTCGCGCCCTGGCCGGCGACGGCCTCAAGGACCGCCTCACCGCCGGACCCACGGGGGAATTGCCCGAGCAGTTACAATCGGCTTGGGAAGCCTACCTCGCCACGTTTACGGGCTATTACAATCTCAATGAGGAGCAGAAGGAAAAAGCCACGGACATTTTCCGCCAATCCAAGAAAAAAACCGAGCACTGGCTGGCCAGCGGCACCCGGCCGACCAAAAAGCGGGCCAGGCAGCACGTCGCGAGTCCACCCATTCCCATGACCGTTGCCCAGCGCATCGCCGCCTACGAGAGTCTGGAAAAGGAAACCCAGGACATGGAGGCCAAAGTCCTGCCCACCAGCGAGAAGGAAAAGTTGGCCCAGTACAGGGACCTCAAGGCCGATGTCGCCCGCCTGCGCCGGGAACTCAAGACCGACCTGGATGGCCAATTCGCCGAGTTCAAAAAAGCTCTCGCGTCGGTCCTCAACGACAAACAGAAAGAGCAGGCGCTCCTGCGAGACCCAGGCAAATCTCTTTGGAGTTGGTCCCTTCTTGATTGGTCGGACTTTCTGGTAAAATACGGCCTGATCGTGGTGGGCGGCTGTTTGCTGGCGGGCCTGTTTTCGCGGACGGCATGCCTGGCCGGCGCCGTGCTGCTTTTGCTCTTCTTTCTGGCCATACCGCCGCTACCCGGCTGGCCCGAGAACCCCCGGGCGGAAGGACATTACCTGTACATCAACAAGAATATCCTCGAAATGCTGGCCCTGTTGGCGCTGGCCACGACGCGCTCGGGGCGGTGGGTGGGCCTGGACGGCCTGATCCATGCGGCCTGGACGGCCTTGGCGCCCTGGCGGGCGCAAAAATCATTGGCTCCGGACCCGCAGCCCGCGCTTGGGAAAGCGCCTCCGGCCGAGGCGGTTCCCTTCGAGGCCGCGGTTTCCCCTTCCAAGGAGATTACCCATGGCAATTGACCTGACCTCCGAACAAAAAGCCATCGGCAAGGCGAATTTCCATCGCGCCGTGGGCAAGCTGGCCGAGCCGAGCCCGTCGCTACTGGGTCTCAGTCGCCGACAATTCATGCAGGGCCTGGTCGCCGCCGGCGCCACCATTCCGGTGGCGGCCGCCGCCTACTTCGGCTACAACAACCGCGCCTTCGCCGGCGATCCGCTCAAAGTCGGACTCATCGGCGCCGGCGACGAAGGCGCCGTCCTGGTCAATGAACACAACAAGGAATACCTTCGCTTCATCGCCTATTCCGACGTCCGGCCCTATAACCAGAAACGCATATTCGACGGACTCCGTTGGCGTGACGGCAAATGGGAGCCCGAATCCGGCCGCCGCGGTTTCACTGCCCTTTATGGCCGGGATGCTCGCCGCAACATTCGCCTGTACGAAAAATACGAAGATCTTCTCAAGAGCGACGAAATCAAGGCCGTGGTCATCGCCCTGCCCTTGAATCTCCATTACCAGGCGACCATGGACGCCCTGGACCACGGCAAGCACGTGTTGTGCGAAAAGTTGATGGCCTACAACATCAAGCAATGCAAGGAGATGATCCAGAAAGCCAAGGCCAAGGGGCTGCTCCTGGCGGTGGGCCACCAGCGGCACTACAGCATGCTCTACGCCCATGCGGTCGAAGCCCTGGACACCGGGGTCCTGGGGGACATTCGCCACATCCGCGCTTTGTGGCACCGCAACAACGTCCGGCCTGTGGTGGAGAATGGCCAGATTGTCACCGATCGCGAAACCGGCCTGACCAAATACCGCGACAGCTGGCGGCCGGACATTCTTCCCCTTGACCTGGCACGCTTTCCCAACGACGCCTCGGTGGGGTCCCACGGCTTCAAGAGCCTCAAGGAGCTCGTCCGCTGGCGGCTTTTTCGCCGCACCGGCGGCGGCCTCATGGTCGAGCTCGGCAGCCATCAGCTCGACGCCTGCAGCATCTTCCTCGGCAAGCGCCGCGACAAGGACGTGCATCCCATCGCCGTCACCGGCAACGGCGGCCTGCATTTCTACCGCGACCACCGCGAGGTCGAGGATCACGTCTACTGCATGTTCGAGTTCCCCGGCAAGAATTACGACAAGAACGTGCGGCACCACGACGGCCGCAAGTTCCTGGCCAACGACGTCGTCATGGTGACCTATTCCTCGATCAACACCAGTCCGGTGAATGTCTACGGCGAATGCGTGATGGGCTCGAAAGGGCAGTTGATTGCCGAGGGCGAACGCGACGTGATGTTGTACGGCGCCAGCGGGGCCAACACGGCCGTGACGGTGACGACCACGGGAGGCCGGCCGGCGCTGGATGCGTCGGCCTCGGAGGACGCGGGTGGCCCGCGCGCTGTCGAAACGGGCCAGGCCGCTCTGGGCCAGGCCCCCAGCAAAGGCTACCGCGAGGAGATGGAGCATTTCGCCTACTGCGTGAAGATGTGGAACCAGGGTATGGCGCGCGATCGGGAAGACTTGCAGCCGCGCTGCGACGGCAAGTCGGCCATGGCCGACGCCATCATGGCCCTGGCCGCCAACCAGGCCATCAAGACGCAGAGCCGCATCGTCTTCCAGAACGCCTGGTTCGATCCGGATTCGCCCACGGTTCCCGATTGGGACCCGCCGGCGGAAGGGGTGTGATAGTCCGCGGGAACGCGTTGTTTTTCAGCCCCTCCCAAAACTTCTCAAGCCCGCAGGCGAGTCTTCGAGCCTGCGGGCTTTTTGGGTTTATCCCCTTAGGAGGTAATTTTTGGTGATTAAAAGAGAGAAGGAATCTCCTTGCTTGCTTTGTTGCCGCGATACCGGATGCGTTAATCATCTTGTATGCCAGACTTGCAAAGAACTCGATTCCCGCAAGAAATCCCAGCAAAGGAAGATCGGGAAAGGTTGCAAAGCGACGTCCCCTTCTTTCCGATTAACTCGAATGAAATCCTGAGGGTCGGCAAGCCACGCCAACCTGCTGTCTTACAGCCTTCCGATCTATAATGAGGCCAACCCAAGGAATAATGAAGACTCGGCCGCCCTTGCGTATTGCAGAAATCCCTTTCTTTCTCGCCTTGGC
>CAZFGM010000766.1:0-3406 GCA_964518515.1 uncultured Alcaligenaceae bacterium
TAGCCGGCGAGCTTGCTCGCCGTGGGCAGGATTCTGTTCACGGCGAGCAAGCTCGCCGGCTAAATGAAATCCTCCAAACTCCATGAAAACCTGGTTGCGCGGCAAATCTGGCGGTCTGATCGCGTTCCTGGCCATTGCCGCCCTGGTGATGGGCGGCTTGGGCTGGGTGACCGCCACGGTGTTGCAACTGGAGCAAGAACAACTCGTGGCCCGCGCCGACGCCGAGTACTCCACCAGGCTGCGCCAGGCCGAGGTGGAACACGCCGCCAAGCTCCGCCAGGCCGAGGTGGAACACGCCGCCAAGCTCCGCCAGGCCCTGTGGCAGCTCGACAGCGTCATGATGGCCAAGCTATCGCACGAAGCCAGCCGGCCGTTTTCCCATTTCAGCGCCCTGAATGCCATCAGTCCGCTCGATCCGGGCTTGAATCGTTGCGAGCCGGGCCTGGAAGTTTCCCCCTTGATCAACGCGGACCTGCCCGATTGGATTCTGCTGCATTTTTCCACCAGCCCGGACGCCGATTGGTGGTCGCCGCAGGCGCCCTCCAGTCGGTTGCAAGACAAATTGAAAAACATCGTCAAAGTGACGCCGGAGGAGATTCGCCGGAAAGCGGCCCTTCTGGACGAGCTGAAGACGAACCTGCGGGCGAAAACCGTGCTGGCCGCGGTCCGGCATGAAGAACAGCGGCAGGAGGCCATTATTCGCGTGCAATTGTTTGACGAGGCCGCCGTGGCCAAAACCGGCAAGGACGCCTGGAACTCGCCCACCATGGGCCAACAGAATTTTTCCGAATACCAGAGCCGCGTGGGCCGTTTTGGTTATGGCCAGGAGCCGGCCACCCATCCCAAGCTGCAAAAAAACAGCAACGTCCTCACGCAGATCGGCCCCGTGAGCCCCAATAACGAGCACTGGCTTAAACCCGGCCTGCGCGAGAAAAGCCGGGAAGAAATCGTCACCCCGGGACCCTGGACCGCCCTGTGGATCAAAACCCAGAATAAGCGCCTGATCCTGGCTCGCCAGGTCACCATCGGCAAGCAGCAGGTGTGCCAGGGAATCCTGCTCAACTGGGACACGCTCCGCGATCAGTTGACCGCTGAAGTGAAGGACCTTTTTCCCCAGGCCAAGCTGCAGCCGGTGCGCCTGGATATTCCGGCGGCGGACAAGAGCTTCCCGCCCCGGCCGGAACGCACCATGGCGGCCTTGCCGGTGGAACTGGACCCGGGAACCCAGCCGGCGATGGGGCCCCTCCCGGCCATGGACCCTCGCCTGCCGCTTGACGATCCCGGCTGGACGCCCTTGCGGATCGGCCTGGCCCTGGCCTGGGCGGCCGCCCTCGTCGCCTTGGCCGCCGTCGGCCTGGGCGGCTGGTCGCTCATCGACTTGTCGCAGCGCCGCATCCGCTTCGTCTCCACCGTCACGCACGAGCTGCGCACGCCGCTGACCACGCTCCGCCTCTACCTCGACATGCTCACCGGCGGCATGGTCCGGGATGAAAAGCAGAAGGAAGAATACCTGCACACGCTCAATAACGAGACCGACCGCCTCAACCGCCTGGTCGGCAACGTGCTCGATTTCTCGCGCCTGGAAAATCAGCGGCCGCGCCTGGAGCCCTCCACGGTCAAGGCCGCCGACCTCCTCGATCAGGTCCGCGCCACCTGGGAAACGCGCTGCAAGGATGCCGACAAGGAGTTGATCGTCGAAAGCACGCCGGAACTGGCCCTGGTCACCGATGTGAAACTGGTGCAGCAGCTTCTGGGCAACCTGATCGACAACGCTTGCAAGTACAGCCGATCGGCGGCGGATCGCCGCCTCTGGCTGCGGGCCCGCGCCGAGGGGAAAATCGTCGTCCTGGAGGTCGAGGACCGCGGCCCCGGCGTGCCGCGCAAGGAACGCCGCTCCATCTTCCGCCCCTTTCGCCGCGGCCAGGACGCCGAGGTCACCGCCGGCGGCGTCGGTCTGGGCCTGGCCCTGTCGGTCCGCTGGGCCGGCCTGCTCGGCGGCCGGCTGACCGTGCAGCCCGGCCAGGACAATCAAGGCGCTTGCTTCCGCCTGGAATTGCCGGTTTAGTTTTTTTGGGCAAAATCAGATTTCGGGCATGAATCCGGGCCGGTCACGGAGCAGTACCGCCAGAAACAGGTGGAACTGCGGAAGAAGGGCATCAGCCTCGTGGAAATTGATTTGCTGCGGGCCGGCAAGCGGGTGCTGAGTTTGCCGCGCATTCCCCGCCGCTGCCGCACCACGTACCAGGTGTGCGTCCGCCGCGCAGTTCCTCACGTCTCACACCAGGCTTTCCAGCAAAAACTTGAGCTTCCGCACCTCGGCGTCCATGGCGAACGGCGCGTCCGCGACGTCGTGAATGGCCACGGTCAGCAGGCGGTCATAGCCGACGCGCTCGAGCTGGGCGACGATGCGGCCGTACTCGATTTCGCCCTGGCCGACGCGGACTTGGAACTGGCCGGGGCCGCGGCCGGTGTCGCGCAGATGGACGTGCCGCACGTAGGGAAATAACTCGTCGTAGGATTTGCCCTGGTTCGGCCCGGCCAGGTAGGGGCTGGGATCGAGCGTCAGGCCCAGACCGGGCACGCGCTCGCACAACTCCAAGGCGGCGGCGGGCATCTCCGTCAAGGTGCCGGCGCGCGTGGCCACGGTCAACAGGATGCCTTCGGTTTGGGCCAGGTGGACCAGGCGGGTCAGGCGCTTGACTTCGTCATCGAGTCCGAAGCCGCTGGGCGCGGCCGGGATGGTCAAGAGCGACACCGTGGTCATGCGCGCCAGCCGGCACAAGGCGCGCAACTGCCGGTCGAACTCGGCCGGCGCAGCGGAGTCGATTTCCACGTCGAATGCCGCCGGGGTCAGACTCGGCCCGATGCGGATCTTCTGGGCAGCCAGCGGCACATCTTCGGCCACTTCCGAGGGCCGCAAGTGTGCGCCCGGTTCATGAAGGGCCACGTCCAGCTTGCCGAACTCCAGTTCCGCGATGATTCGCAGCGCGCGTTCCAGCGGATAGCGCGCAAAACATTGGGTGGAACAGGCGACAAACACGGCTCCCTCCGTTGCCTGAGACAGGGGCGGCGCATCCCGGCAATGCCCCCGGGCTTGAGACTATAGCCGATTCACCCTCCGGAACCAAGCCCAACGACTTGGGCGATAATATGGGCAACCCGGGCAAACCATATCCTCGGAAAAATTAATTCAATTCGGTCCTATTTTGACCAACCTTGCCGGAAGAAATCTTCGATAAGTTTTATAAACCATTCTATACCAATATCTTATAGAAAACTTCACGGTCGATTTCGGGCATGGTTCAAAGGCGGGTATCACCAAATTCCTTTCTTGTACCCTCCCCGTTTCTGTGCTGTGCAAATCGTTCACACCCCCCGTCCCGCCACGTATAACGAAGTAATCGTG
>CAZFGM010000767.1:0-3384 GCA_964518515.1 uncultured Alcaligenaceae bacterium
TCCTTTCAGTTTACGGGACCAACCAGGCTTTCCCTGGCGCACCAACGCAACGAATTCTTGCCCAGGATTGGTTTCATTCCTCAAACAGCACCACGCTGGCGGTGAAGCCGTGGATGAAGTTTCGTCGGCCGACGGGGCCGAGTTCGCCCATGGCGAAGAAGCCGCCCAGCGGAATCGGGCCGGCGTGGCGGCGGACGGCGCGGGCATCGTGATCGGGCTGGCCGAAGAGCCTGGTCCCGCGGCCGTTGCACGTGAACAGCAGCGCCCCTGCCGGGGCCTGCGCGCCGGCGCTCTGATCCAGGCGCATTAAATCGTTAAGATCTTCATCGGCCGTGGTCGAATCGCGGACATGGAACTGAACGGTCTGGCCAACGCGCACACGCTCGGTGATGGCCAGGGCGCCGCTGTCCTGATCGAAGCCCATGACGTTGCGGACCAGGAAGTCGCCGCGCTGAAACTCGGATTGATATTCGTTGATGACCCGGCCGACGTGCAGGCCCTGCTGCATCAGCTCGCGGTCTGCTTCCGGGGCTCGCTCCCAGAGCTGTTGCAGGTGGGACAGCGGCGGCTGGCCGCCCAGCTCGGTGATGAGGTTGTCGCGGGCCTTTGTCTCGTTCCCAAACTCCGTTTGGGAACGCACTCCTCAAAACTCCGTTTGGCGCGAGGAGATGGCGACCACGACCAACTCCTGCTCGCGAAACGGAGTTTCCAACGGTGCGTTCCCAAACAGGAGTTTGGGAACCAGGGAAAAGCCCGGCCGAAATGGCAGAGCAATCCTAAACCTCCTCGACATGGCAGCCTCCCCCCTTTCGTTTCAAAAAAGGATTTTCGTCCGATTCGTTTCAACGGCGGGTGGGGGGTGGGAATGAAATAAATCCTCCACCGGCCAGCGGTGCTTTGGCGGCGCGGGGCCCTGCCACCAACGCGGGGTTGGTGGAAAGGAAGTGGAAATGCCGCGCCCTGGTAGCTGCCAATCGCCCTGCCACCGACGCGGGGTTGGTGGGGAGGAAGTGGAAGCGCCGCGCGCTGGTAGCCGCCAATCGGCCTGCCACCGACGCGGGGTTGGTGGGGAGGAAGTGGAAGCGCCGCGCGCTGGTAGCCGCCAATCGGCCTGCCACCGACGCGGGGTCGGTGGAGAGGAAGTGGGGGACAGAGCAGGTGGGGACAGAGCAGGTGGCAGGAACCGTTTTGTGGTGCGGAACGTTTGACGGCAGGGGCTCCGGGGCGACAGAGCAGGTGGAACCGTTTCGCTCAGAGCGGAGGGCTTGGAATCTCCAGCGTGCCATGCAGATATTTGTGCGCTACATGCGTATAAAACCTGTGATAGAATGAACGCAAAGAAATGGTCTTCCGCGCTTTTGTGCATGGAGTTTACCATGAAGTTGCTCGAGTTGCCGCACACGCTTGCCGAAAAGATCGAACGATTGCTGCAACCCATTCTGCTGGTTGACACAGTCAGCGGCCGACCCCGCGAAGGCGAGCCTGACGTCTGGCGGGCGGTCGAGCAGCGGCTGGACCAATGGCAACAGGATCCGGAGTCCTTGGCGGACGAAGGCATGGCAGCCCCCAGTCGTCAGGTGCTTGCGCTTGCGAGCACCGTTGCCGAAGTGCTAAGCGGCAGCGGCATCGAACCGCCAGACGCCGTCATCCCCAATGGGGACGCAGGCGTGGTCTTTCGCTGGCGGGCGGGTAAGCGTGCTTGGTCGATCGAACTGGACAGCGACGGATCCCTCGAGGCGTATCTCCTACATGAAGGCAAGCTGGTTTGGCGTCATGCGCTTCACGAAGCACCTCGGGAGTCGCCATGACGGAGCTGCCCAACGTCGATCCAATCGCCGATGATGAGATCCTCTATCGAAGGATTCCGGCCTCGACGGGTTGGTACGATGCCTCACGGACGCCGCCGCTGGAAGCAGAAGCGTTCCGCCCGAATCAAAACGACATCAGCGGCATTTCCTTGGCGCGTCAAAAATACACAAGTATTGCGCAGGCGGCACGTGGCCGTCCAGGAAAAAGCTACGTCGTTGCTTGGTTGCGCGCCGGCGACCTACGGGCTGCAGGCATTGACGTGCTGCCAAGACCTTTGCCTGACGACCCAGGCCATGCGGAGATCCCCACGCTCACGTACGACCAGCGGAAATCAAAGCAAGCGATCGAACAGCGGACTCTATTGGCGGAGAAACTGTGTTTGCAGATTCAGGGGCCGTTTTTGTCAGAAGAATGATGGCTGGCCGCCGCGCTTATAGCCAGGGGACTCCAGATGGGAAGTAAATGGAGTAAATGGTGGAGTAAATGGTGTCAATTCATTTTTTCATTGACGGGCGGCTCCTGGGGTGGTTACTTTCTTCACCATGCCGCGCCACCCCGACCGATCGCCGATGGCCTGCTGTCCAGGGCCTCAATCGCGGCAACAAGGTTGTTTTCCTGTGCAGTCGGTGGGGACGCAAAACGCGGCAGCCTGGCGTTGCCGGTCCGCGTCTGCTTGCGGCGCGCGTGGCCGCGTGACGGGGCACTGGCAAAACAGTGTTGTGTTGAGCATTCCTTTCCACCAGGCTTTGAACGTAAGCGGCCACGTCGGCAAAACCGCCAGCGGCCGCCATCTGTTCCAGCTTTTTTTGTACTTCGTCGGACAGGTGAGTCGTGATCGTCATGATCTTTTCCGCCTTCCCGCTTGACTCCCTGAGTTTATTGAACTACAACGGTGCCCAGATCCAGATGCGGAGTCGAGCTATCCAGGGCGGATCGCACTTGCGGCAGGGCGAAGTAAAGGCGCATGAGCTTATCCATCGCCCGGGGTTGGATGGCCAGGTCGTCTTCCCATTTCTGTAAGAGGTTGTCGTCGATCCCCAGCCGGCCGGCCAGCTCTGGCACGGAAAGACCCAGCACCTTTCGGTTGGCCCGGATCTGTTCTCCACTAAGGAAATGGAGCTGGATGCGAAAGGCCAGGTTGATCTGGTCATCCGCATAGTTGTCAAAGTACAACTCGCCGCAATCCTTGCACTGCGGAATGACCAGTTGAGGGGTATCCACTGTCTGCAACTGACCCTCGAAGCGAATCGTGCTCCGGTAAGCGATCGTGACAGGCCAGACGCTCTTAGTCCGGCACTTGGCACAAATCCGGGGAAAAGGCTTGCCTATGACAGTAATGCCGTTCGGCATCAGGATGGGTTCAGGCATTGTGAATACTCACCACCAGAATGGTCGGATCTTTGGGATCATCGTCCCGGAGAAAACCGACGTTCCAGACCTCCCCCCTTTTGGGCCTGGGCATCAGGGTTCCTCCGCGAACGCCTCGAAGTCAGTCAGGTCCTTGTTGGTTCGGTACTCGTCTAGGCCTTAAGCAAGCGTACCCAGACGGGTTCGGCCGGAAAAAAATCTGAAAAA
>CAZFGM010000768.1:0-3384 GCA_964518515.1 uncultured Alcaligenaceae bacterium
GGAGAAGTTTCGTTCTCCAAAACTGGAAAAACGATCTACTACAATGGAAAAACGTTCAAGCGATTGAAGGGACGCGGTATCTATGGGAATTACCGATGTATTGAAGACGGCAACGAATATTGGATTTCAGGGGTAAAAAAAGACGGTTCGAACCGTCATTGGGCGGGTAGTGGTCCGGTGATAATTGAAGGCGAGTTGTAAGTGACCCATGTCAAAGAAAATCCTCAAAGAACTGACCCATCTCGCCGCCCAGCGCGTCCTCATCCGCGTCGATTTCAACGTGCCGCTGGACGCGGCCGGCAACATCACCAACGATCGTCGCATTCGCGCCGCCGTGCCGACGATCAAGCACGTTCTCGACGCCGGCGCCTGTGCCATCGTCATGAGCCACCTCGGCCGGCCCAAGGGCGATCCGAAGAAAGACGCCCCGTTTCGCATGAATCACGCCGCCGAGCGCCTCGGGCAACTGCTCGCCAAGCCGGTCCGCAAAGTCGATGAAGTGGTTGGTCCCGGCGCAACGGCAGCCGTTCAGGCCCTGAAACCTGGGGAAGTCCTGGTCCTGGAAAACCTGCGTTTCCATCCCGGCGAGCAAGCCGGCGATCCGGCCTTTGCCAAACAACTGGCCGCCCTGGCCGACGTTTACGTCAACGACGCTTTCGGTACCTGCCACCGGTCCGATGCCTCGATGGTGGCGGTGCCGGCCGCCATGGCCGGCAAGCCGCGCGTCGTCGGTTTCCTGGTGGCCAAGGAGCTGGACATCCTGGATCGGCTCTTGGCCCAGCCGCCGCGACCGCTGGTCGGCATCCTGGGCGGCGCCAAGGTGTCCGACAAGATCGGCTTTATCCAAAGCATGCTCGCGCGTGTCGATAAGCTGCTCATTGGCGGAGCCATGACCTATACCTTCCTCAAGGCCCAGGGCAATGGGATAGGCAACTCCCGGTGCGAAGCCGACAAATTCGACGAGGCGCGCACGCTGCTCGCGGCCGGCGGTAACAAGATAATACTGCCCGTGGACCACCTGATCGCCGACAAGCCGGAAGCCGCCGCCCGGACCAAGGTCGTGGACGGGTCCATACCCGAGGGCTGGTTCGGCATGGACATTGGGCCGAAGACCATTACCCTGTATCAGCAAGAAATCGCCCAGGCCGGCACCGCGGTCTGGAACGGACCGATGGGCAAATTCGAAGATGCTCCGTTCAGCAAGGGCACGCGGGCGATTGCGGAAGCGCTGGCCGCCGCCAAGGGCGTGACGATTGTCGGCGGCGGCGAAACCGCCGAGGCGGTCGAGCAATTCGGCCTGGACGGGAAAATGACGCACGTGTCCACCGGCGGAGGCGCGTTTCTGGATTACCTCGAGGGAACGCCGTTTGCCGCCCTGGCCCAAATCGACGGGGCCCCCGTAAAACCTCTTGACCGGAAGGACTCCCTCGGGTGAGATAGGGAACATTCAGGGCAAGCCCGCAGGCGAGTCTTCGAGCCTGCGTGGGTTGAACCCCGTAGGCCCCTGGGCGCGCCTGCGGGATTGCGAAGGTTCACCAATCAGATTGGTGCATCATGGCCAGCGTGGGTCGGGCAATGGCAAAGCGCGGCGTGCCGGAAGGTCTGTGGATTCGCTGTCCGCAGTGCAAGGCCACCATCTTCAAGAAGGAGGCTATGGCGCGCTTCAACGTCTGCCCCGAATGCGACCACCACTTTTATCTGCCCGCCCGCGACCGGATCAAGCAACTGCTCGACGAAGAAAGTTTCGAGGAATGGTTTACCGAGCTGCGGCCGAAGGATCCGCTCGGCTTCAAGGACCGCATTGCCTATGACGAGCGGCTCCAGGCCGAGCAGGCCAAGACGGGCATGGCGGACGCCGCCGTGGTGGGCAAGGGTTTCATCCGCGGCCGGCCGGTGGCCTTCGGCGTCACCGACTTCGCCTTCATGGCGGGCAGCATGGGCTCGGTGGTGGGGGAGAAATTGACGCGGGCCGCCGAGGAGGCGACCCGGCTGCAACTGCCGTTGCTCCTGGTGTCTGGCTCGGGCGGCGGGGCGCGGATGCAGGAAGGCATCCTGTCGCTCATGCAGATGGCCAAGGTATCGGCGGCCATCGCCCGCTATGACCAGGCCGGCGGCTTGTACGTGTCGGTGCTGACGAATCCGACCATGGGCGGCGTGGCCGCCAGCTTCGCCCTGCAAGGCGACATCACCCTGGCCGAGCCCGGCGCCCTCATCGGTTTTGCCGGCAAGCGCACTATCTGGAACACCGTCCGCCTGGAATTACCGGAAGGCTTCCAGACCAGCGAATTTTTGCTCGAGCACGGCTTCGTCGATCGCATCGTGCCGCGCAAGGATTTGCGCACCGAGCTTGCCAGGATCATCGATTATTGCGAACATTAAGAAATCAACCGAAAACGGGTAGCCGCAGGCTTCAGCCTGCGGAAAATCCGCACCCTGAAGGGTGCGGCTACCCTGCGTGGTGAATGGTGCGTGATGATTTGTTGACACCACCCGCCCTCACCAACACCAAACCACGGACAACGGACGAATGAGCTTCTTCGACACGCTAAAAAAGTTTTTCCAGCCCAAACCCAAGAGCAACCTGCCGATCATCGAAGTGGACAAGCGCTTCGAGTTGATGGGCCGGACCGGCCAGGGCAGCATGTCGAAGGTCTGGCGGGCCCGTGACAAGAACCTGGGACGCACCGTCTGTCTGAAGGTCCTGGACAAGGAAAAGAACGCCAAATTCGAGGCCCGCTTTCCCGGCCTGGTCCGCCCCGCCGAAGGCGCCATCCTGATGATGCTCCACCACAAAAACGTCGTGCAAACCTTCGAGCACGGCAAGACCACCAAAGGAGAGCCGTACCTGGTCATGGAGCTGATCGACGGCATGGGCCTGAATTTCCTGATCGAAACCAAAAGCGCCCACCTGCAAGGCAATCGCCTCAAGATTCTGGACCAGCTGGCCGAGGGCGTGGAGTACATTCACAAGCAGAAGTTTCTCCACCGCGACATTTGCCCGCGCAACGTCATGGTCACGGCCGAGGGGCTGGTCAAGATCATCGATTTCGGCCTGTCCATTCCGTACACGCCGGACTTCTGCAAGCCCGGCAACCGCACGGGAACCCCCAGTTACCTCGCGCCCGAGCTGATCAAGCGCCAGGCCACCGACCACCGCGTGGACTTGTTCGCCCTGGGAGTGACGGCCTACGAGCTGTTCACCGGCACGTTGCCGTGGGAAAAAGCGGATTCGTTGCAAATCCTTCTCAGCCACATGCACATGACCGGCCACGATCCCCGCGACCACGTTCCCGACCTGGACCAGCGCATTGCCGCGTTTCTCCGCAAATCGGTCGAGCGCAATCCGCAAGATCGATTCCAGGACGCCGCCGAGTTTCGCGAGGC
>CAZFGM010000769.1:0-3374 GCA_964518515.1 uncultured Alcaligenaceae bacterium
AGGATTCTCGTCACGCGGAGCGTGACGACTACACTGCGGCTCAGCCGCGTTAGGGCCAAGGCAGATAAACATGGTTCGTTCGCGTATCCGCGAGATCGTTCGCCGCTTCAAAGAAAACGGCATCAAGGTGCTCCTGGAAAACCCCTGGAATGTACAAGACCTGTTGCGGATCGTTGCTGCCGCCATGGTGGCCGGGATCCGCTTCGATCGCATGCGCTTGCTCAAGACAACGTTTGTCAAGCGGGACTTTCGCCATGTGGAGGCCGATGTGGTTTTGCTTGCTCCCCTCGAGGAAAAGGGGAAACGCACTCGCCGGCAAGTCCTGGTTTACATTCTCATTGAACACCAATCCGAACCCGACCCCTTGATGCCGTTGCGCGTGCTGGAGTATGTCGTCGAGATTTACAAAATGCAAATACGCCGATGGTCCGGGAAGCATGCTTCCTTTGCGGGATTTCGCCTCCAGCCGGTGCTTCCCATCGTCCTGTATACCGGCACGCGTAAATGGGACCGGTTGGGAAACGTGGTCGATTTGATCGAGGGCGGGGAACGTTTCGCGGCCGTGACGCCGTCCATCCAACCCTTGTTCCTGAACCTAGGTGACCTTCCCCCGGAAAAGCTGGCCAAGGAAGGCGGCTTTTTCGGCCAGGTTTTGCGCCTGGTGCGGTCCAGACGACGGCCGATGAGCGAATTCAAAATGGTGATCCAACAGGTTGTCGAGCGCCTGGAAACCATGCCGACCCAACAACGGTTACGCTGGCTGGATTTTCTTTGGTATATTCACGCCCTGGTGTATCATGAACGTCAGGCATCCGAACAGCCGGAGCTGCACCAGGTAATTGATTCCTCGGTGCAGGCCGACGACATTCGTCAGGAGGTAACTACCATGCGCCGCACGATTGCCGATGTCCTGGAAGAGAAGGGAAAAAGAATAGGAAAAAAAGAAGGAAAAATTGAAGGAAAAATTGAAGGAAAAATTGAAGGAAAAATTGAAGGAAAAATTGAAGAATTGCAGGAATCGCTGGTCCGAATAATTCGTAAGCGGTTCGGTAAGGTCGCGCCCCAAACCGTAACCACCATTCAAGCCACCGCCGATCTCGACCGCTTGCGGCAATGGTTGGATGCCACCGCCACGGCGAAATCTGTGGACGAAATTGGCATTGGACCGCTATAGGAAATGCATAATGCATCCGAACGGCCGGAGCTTCCCAAGCGATTGATTCCTCGGTGCACGCCGACGACATTCGTCAGGAGGTAACTACCATGCGCCGCACGATTGCCGATGTCCTGGAAGAGAAGGGAAAAAGAATGGTTCTTCGGAGTTTCGTGTGGGTCAGTTCCGCCGCGGATGAGGAGGACCTCTATCCTGGAACGCAACTTACGCTATACAAATTGGTTGCGTCTGATTCATCCGAGCGGACATCCTCAACAAACTGTCAACCACCGTACACTATCTTGTTCACTATTAGTTGAGATAGTGCCCGTCAACAAGTTTGTTGAATTGGCGTGGGTATCGAAAGGTCAACTTCGGCATGCCTGGAATAGCCCAATGTGAGAAAGAGTCTCATTTCACGATTCAAGGCCGACCTGAAAACCGCTCTTGACCGTAGAGAAGCCGGTTCCTATAGTCCCCGGCCACTATGCAAGCTATGTCGCGGTTTTTCCTGGTCGCCGGCCTGACGGCGCTTTTCGGGCTGCCCGTGCCGGCCCAAGCGCCGCCCGCGCGGACCAAAGGCGCGGTGCTGCTGCTGGAGAACGAGCGCGCCCTGGAAGGCGACATCGACTTGCAGGGCGAACAATACTGCATCCGCAAGGGCACGGGCGAAATGTGGGTGCCGGCCGCCAAGGCCCTGCGCCTGTTCGCCAACTGGGACGAGGCCCTGACCTTTCTGAAAGCGCGCACCAACTTGCACGACCCCGATGAGCGCCTCCGCCTGGCCCACTGGTGCCAGCAAAACAACCTCCCCGAGCACGGCCTGGCCGAAGTCACCGTGGCCCTGGACCTGCGGCCGGGCCATGCCCACGCCAAGCAGTTGCAAACCCTCTTGATCAAGGCCCTGGCGACGCGCCATTCCGCCGCGCCCGCCGGGGAACCGGCGCCGGCTTTGCCGCCGCCTCCGGTGATCGACATCGGCGCGGAATCGTTGGCCCTGTTCAACAGCAAGGTCCAGCCGATCTTGCTGAATACCTGCGCCAGTTGCCACGCCCACGACCGGGGCGGGAAATTCAAGTTATTTCGCTCGCATGAAGGCGGCCAGCGGGCATCGCTGCAGCGCAACCTGGCCGCGGCCATCGCCCAGATTCACCCGGAAAAGCCGCACCTCAGTCCGCTGCTCATCAAGGCCGTCAGCGTCCACGATCGCGCCGCCCCCCAGGCCCCCCTGGCGGGCGGCCGGCAATCGGTGCCGTATGGCACGCTGGAGACCTGGGTGCAGATGGTGGTGGCCAATAATCCGCACCTGCGCGAGGAGTTTGGCCGCGCCCTGCCGGTGGCGGCGGCGCCGCCGGCCGCGTCGCGTTCCGATTTTGCCGCGCCTCCGGCCGAGCACGGGCCGCGTCCCCTGCCCAGCCAAGTGACCGTGAATGCCAAGGTTCTCGAACCATCGCTTGGAGCCAAGCCTGGGAGTCAACCGCTGGTTTCCCTGCGCCCGGCGGAGCCGCTGCCGTTCGAGCCTTTGCCGGGCCCTCCGCCTCCAAGGGTTCCGGGAGTGCCCTCTGGGCCGCCGCAATCACCCCTGGATGGAGATACGCTGCGCATGAAGTTCGCCCCCGCCTGGGGAGTTCAGCAGCCGACACCGCCAGCATCATCGGGCGGCAACTTGCCGGCCCCTCTGGCTCCGGTCTCGGTGCCGTCCGGCAAGCCTGAGCCGGATTTCGGCATTGCCAGAAACCAATACACTCCCGTCACGGCAGTCCCGAATGTCAGGACCGTGCCGATGGACATTCATCCGACGGTGCCGGACCCTCAATCTGCCAGGCCCGCGGGACCGAGCCAAGGTCCAGCCTCTTTACCAATCTCCGGCAGCGACCGAGGGGCTCCTCGAGTGGTGCCGATCGAAGCGAGCCTCCCCGTTTCTCCGCCCGCACCGGGAACGCCTCCGGTTGCCTTGCCAGGTCCCGGCCCGTCGCCGGCTTCCCGCGAGCCGGAGGATTGTGTCGATCCGGCGATCTTCAATCAACAATTCCATCCGCCGCGTTAACGAAATTCCACTGGCAGTCGCTCCTAGCCTTTGCCATTGAAAGGCTGTCCGAAAAGGGGACAGGACCGGGACAGGACCCTTGATTTCACTCGAAGAAAAAGGACTTACGGCAAGAATCGATCGAAGATTCGCAAAAGAAACCCTTACTTTACAACGACAACGTCTGTCCTCCCA
>CAZFGM010000770.1:0-3366 GCA_964518515.1 uncultured Alcaligenaceae bacterium
CGAGGGCAAGCTGCTGCGCGTGTTTCCGACGGATGCCGATATTCCGAAGGACGCGATCAACGCCAAGATCGACGAGACGTTCGTGGCGCGGGCGAAGGTGGAACTGCCAGCGGAGGGGAAGTTTGCGGAGTGGAAAGCGGAATTGTTGACTCAATTAAAACTCAGATCGCTTCGCGAGTTTTCGGGTGTGAAACCAAAACATGGCGTTATCCACCCAATGGGCCTGTATCAAACAGTCTTCACGGAACCGAACATTCGAATCGGCTACGTAGGGTTTCTTTCTCGGGGAAAGAAGCAGGACTTGAGGACTGTGATTCTGCTAGATCGCGAATTCCCTAAAGACTACTATGAACACCCTCAATGGGCAGTTCCCTTCTTGGGCAACCCAACCTTCGGCCTTTATCCCCGCGGACTCGGTCATGCTGAGTTAAGGGTTACTTCGCCCTGGACGAACAAATCGCCCCCCAATTATGTGGAGCGATCTCATCTCTTAGTGGGCCGTACGATCGATCAAGGAAGAATGTGGGACATCGTTTCATTTGTTCGTCTTATGAATAGCTTTTGGACAAAGCCGGAGGAATGGCGACTGGTTTGTCGCGGCCAAGCCGGCATTCTCGCCGCCTACGCCGCCCTGTTCGAGCCGTCGATCAAGGAGGTGGTCATCATCGATCCGCCGAAGTCGCACATAGAAGGGCCGCATTTCCTGAACGTGCTGCGCGTCTGCGACATTCCCGAGGCGCTGGGGCTTCTGGCGCCGAACGTGAAGTTGACGCTGATCAACGCCCGCGATCCGGCGTTCGACCGCACGGCGGCGATCTACAAGGCGGCCGGGGCGGCGGATAAGCTGGTGCGGAAATAAGGAAGCCTGCTGCGGTAGGGCGGGTAATGCCTTGGAGGGGCCACGGGTGTCCCACACCTCTGGGTACTACCAAACCAGGCGTAAGCCTGGGCTAGCTGTGGTTTTTAAGGGCACCGTCAGTGGCCCTCCAAGGCTTTCCTTAGTTTAAACTGTCTGAGCAGCTCAAACAAGGCCAAGCAGGCATCCAGGCATCCTTGCCGCCTACGCCGCCCTGTTCGAGCCGTCGATCAAAGAGGTGGTGATTATCGATCCGCCGAAGTCGCACATGGAGGGGCCATATTTCCTGAACGTGCTGCGCGCCGGCGACATTCCCGAGGCGCTGGGCCTGTTGGCGCCGAACGTGAAGCTGACGCTTATCGGCGCCCGCGACCCGGCGTTCGACCGCACGGCGGCGATTTACAAGGCGGCCGGGGCGGCGGACAAGCTGGTGCGGAAGTGAGCCCGCCGTGCGATTGCTTGGTTTGCCGTCATAATAGGTTTCGATGACGATGAAAGGAGGTCTGCCATGATCAAAGCGGTTGTGAAAAACGGCGTGGTTGTGCCGCGCGATCCCTTACCGGCGGATTGGCGGGAAGGGACCGAGGTCGAAGTGGAAAAATCCCCCACCGCCGCGGGTTCCGCTAACGGCATCCATCCAACGGACGCGTGGATGGACGAAGTCGAGGCCATCGCCGCCCAAGGCGATCCGGCCGATGATCTGCGCCTGGAAGCGGCCATCCAGGCAGTGCGCCGTCGTGAGAAGGAGTTGGCCCGCCAGAAGCGGGGATTGGCTCCATGAGAGGCTATCTGCTCGACACCAATCACATGAGTTACGCTATCCGCGTCGTGTCGCCTTTGCGCGATCGTCTGCGCCAGGCGCATCGGCAGGGATTCCGCCTCGTTACCTGCTGGCCGGTGCTGTGTGAACTTGAGGAAGGAATCGTCTTCACAGCTGATCCTGTCCAGTACCGGCGAACATTGAAAACCGTGATGAACGAAGTGCGCGTTTGGTCCATGGATTGGAATCTCGTTGCGCATTACGGCGCGGTGGTCAAACTTGCCAAAGAACGCGGGCGCGTACTATCGACGACCGACATGATCTTGACGGGGTTCGCCTGGAAGGAAAATATCACATTGCTGACCACCGACAACGATTTCCAAGCATTTCCCGAAATCAAGACCGAGAACTGGATCGTCGAGTCGTAAATCACGCCGCCGAAATCGCACATGGAGGGGCCGTATTTCCTGAATGTGCTGCGCGTCTGCGACATTCCCGAGGCGCTGGGCCTGTTGGCGCCGCACGTGAAGCTGACGCTGATCGGCGGCCGCGATCCGGCGTTCGACCGCACGGCGGCGATTTACAAGGCGGCCGGGGCGGCGGATAAATTCGTGCGGAAGTAATGGAAAAAAGGAGCCTGCTGCGGTGGAGCGGGTAATGCCTTGGAGGGTCCACGGGTGTCCCACACCTCTGGGTTGCCACCATACCAGGCGCAAGCCTGGGCCAACCTGCGGTTTAAAGGGCACCGTCAGTGGCCCTCCAGGGCTTTCCTTAGCTTACTCTGTCGGAGGGGCTTGGACAAGACCTGAACGGCCGATGAATTGATGCAAGATAGGATGGAGTTTTATCGTGGGATATTGCGAACGCTAAACGTAAACTACAACAACCTGCTTGCGTTTAGCGTTCGCATCCAAATTTCGGAGAACATCATGGTTGCCGGCTATCATCTCATCTGGACCCTTTACGGTTTCTGGCTGCCGAACGATATTCGCGGCAGCACCTCCCGGATGATTCGCGTGGACGGTATCAAGGCCCTGGGTGAAATCCATTTCGGGCGCAAGAAAGTTCAGCCGACTTCTCGGCAAATCCGCGAGTTCTTCGACGAGGCGCGCGACGTGCTCTGGCATCCGGTATTGACCTTGGACGACGATGATATCAAACTTCTCGGCAAGATTTTTGGCGAAGTTATCAGCAATCAGGGTTACACCTGTTACGCCTGCGCCATCATGCCGGACCACGTACACATGTTGATTCGCCGCCATCGGGACAAGGCGGAACAAATGATAAAACATTTTCAGGAGAAAGGTCGTAGCGCTCTGATCGCTGCCGGCAAGCGCGGTCCGTCGCACCCGGTCTGGACCGGGGGTGAAGGATGGAAGGGATTTTTGAATACGCGCCGGGATTTCGAGCGCGAGATCGAATACATCCGCCAAAACCCGGTGCCGATCGGCGGCCCGGAACAACACTGGGCTTTCGTTACGCGTTATGACGGGTGGATGCCGGGATATCGCGGGTAAGGGGATGCTATAAATCGCAGCGACTCGCCGACGCTAAACGTAAACACTGGGCCGCCTATCCTTTGTCTTTTTTCTTCTTGCGCAGGTCCAGGAATTTCCTGAGTTGGTCCAGGGTCAAGCCTTCCATTTTCGGGTCCATCTTTTCGTAGACTTTGGTCAGGAACGCCCGCGCCTTTTCTTTGTCCTTGCCCAGGTCGGCCAGCTTGAGGAATTCGCTCTTGCTGAGCCTGCCG
>CAZFGM010000771.1:0-3358 GCA_964518515.1 uncultured Alcaligenaceae bacterium
ATTTCCAGTTTGCCGCTTCATCAATTTCCTCGTCGGCCAGCAATGGGATTAAATGCGCTTAGCCTGGATTGCCCACGGGCTTGGTTGGTGGGGTAGGGCTTTGCAACGCAATTGTAGGTCGGCCTTTCCAGGCCGACGTCCCTTGCCCAGATTCATTGAGCTTGGGCGGTTCAGGTCGGGCTGGAAAGCCCGACCTACTAATTCGTTGCAAAGCCGGTGGGGTAGGCATCTTGCCTGCCTGCCAAAGAGCTTGCCAATCTGGCAGGCGGGAAGCCTGCCCCACGGGACCAGTAGAGTCACGTGGCCTTCGTGCCAGGTGATATTGGTCGCCTTGATCGCGGTCATTGGGCAAATATAGTTCAAGGTCCGCGCAGGCAGGGGTTGGTGACCGTGAGGTTGAGCGCTTTGCGGGCCACGCGCCGCTGGTCGGGCCGAGTCTCGTCGGTCACCTGCAAGGTCAGGGTGTAGACCCCCGGCGCCAAGTGCGGCATGTGGAAGCTGTAGATGTTGAAATAGTCGTTCATCCGTGTCAGGCTGCGCAGGGGCTGCTTGCGGTCGTGGAGACCTGGAATACCAACCTTCTGTCCCTTGGCGTCGGCGATCTCGACCGAGCTGGCCAGGCGGGTTTCATGGTACGGGTCGCGCCACTCGCTCGTGACGTTGGGCAGTTCCACGTAAAGCTGGACCAGCTCGCCGGGCTGACAGTCCGTGCCGGCCTGGAAGACATGGTCTTTGGGCAACGACTGGTACAAACCGTACGACTTCACCCATTCGCAAAAGCACATCTTGCCGATGACCAGTTCGGTCCGCGGCCGTAGCGTCACCAGCAGGCTTTGCAACTGGTCGTACAGGACGGCGACCTCGGCGGGGGAGAGCTGATCGAACGACTTGTGCGTAATCTGGGCCAAGAGCGGCAAGAGGCGGAGGAACAATTCTTGCGTCGCCCGATCATAGATTTGCAAGTGGTCGAGGGCCTCGTTAGGCCGGTTGTCCAGAACGCAGCCCAGGGCTTCCACGAGCGGCTCTTTCTTGGCGGGCACGAGGTTCCGGCCAGTTACTGGGGGTAATCCGGGCATTGGTTCCAGGGATGCCCCGGGTAAGGCCGGCTGCAGAAGGGAAGTCGGTTTCTGGTCGTTAGGAGAACCCAGAACTGGAGCGGAGGACTTGGGAGTAGGGGTCGTGTCCCGCGGTATATTTAAGGAAGGCCGTAGGAAACTCCCGGCCTCTTTTGGATGCCTCGGGACATTCGTGGGACTTGCCGGGAGGACTTCGACCTGAAACTCGGGGGCCGGATTGGGATCCTTTTTGGTAAAACCCTGAACTTCCTTGTCCTTCAAGAGGAAACGGTGGTGGAGGGGGCAAAGGCGGCCTGGGCGACATAGGGGACACAGACCGAGGCAGCCGGCCTGACTGGCCAGCACCAGAAATCCCGCCACGAATTGCCACGCACGTCGCGCCATCCGGACCTCGATCGCCAACGTTCCGGGCCGGAACCGGCGGCCCAGAGGGGCGAAACGATAGCGTCAAGCCAAATCCGGGTCAATGCCGGGGAAGCCAGCGCCTGGCCGGAGGTTTGGGTTTTTGTAAAACAAACTGGGGCAAGTCGGGAAAACGGATTATTTGGGAAAGGTTTCTCCGGAATGGACCTAGTCAACCATGATATTCTCATCGTCGGCGGCGGCGGCGCGGGTTTGCGGGCCGCCATTGCCGTCGGCGAGGAAAATCCGGCCTTGCGCCTGGGGGTCATTTCCAAGGTTTACCCCATGCGCAGCCATACTGTCTCGGCCGAGGGCGGGGCGGCCGCGGTCATCAAGGCCAACGACAGCCTCGACAAGCACGCCAAGGACACCATCACCGGCTCCGACTGGTTGGCCGATCAGGATGCCGTCGAGATTTTCGTCAAGGAAGCGCCCGCGGAGATGATCCAGCTGGAGCACTGGGGTTGTCCCTGGAGCCGGGAGCCGAGCGGCCAGGTGGCGGTCCGGCCCTTCGGCGGCATGGAGATCGAGCGCACCTGGTTCGCCGCCGACAAGACCGGCTTCCACATGCTGCACGCCCTGTTTCAGACTTCGCTAAAATATCCCAATATTACTCGATACGATGAATGGTTCGTGACCCGGCTGTTGGTGGACGAGGGCCGGGTGCAGGGCGTGACGGCCATCGAATTGCGCAGCGGCCAGATCCGCGCCTTGACGGCCAAGGCCGTCATCTTGGCCACCGGCGGGGCCGGACGCATCTTCCCCTTCACCACCAACGCCGCCATCAAATCCGGCGACGGCATGGCCCTGGCCTATCGCGCCGGCGCGCCCATGAAGGACATGGAGTTCGTCCAGTATCATCCGACCGGGCTGCCCGGCACGGGCATTCTGATCACCGAGGCCGCCCGCAGCGAGGGCGGCATTCTGGTTAACAAAGACGGGTACCGCTACTTGCAGGATTACAATCTCGGCCAGCCGCTGGACATCCACGATCCCCGTCACCCGCAAAAAAAATCCATGGAGCTGGGGCCCCGCGACCGGCTGTCCCAGGCCTTCATGAAGGAATTGGAAAAGGGCCGCACCATCAAAGGGCCATACGGCGACGTCGTGCACCTCGACGTCCGCCACCTGGGCGAGAAAAAAATCGACAAGAAGATCCCGTTCGTCCGCGAGCTTGCCAAGAACTACGCCGGCATTGATCCGGTTTACGAGCCGATCCCGGTGCGGCCGGTGGTGCATTACATGATGGGCGGCGTGAGCACGGACAAGGAGGGGGCCACGGTGGTGCCTGGACTATTCGCGGCGGGGGAGTGCGCCTGCGTCAGCCTCAACGGCGCCAACCGGCTGGGGTCCAACTCATTGACGGAACTGTTGGTTTTTGGCGCCCGGTCGGCCCGCAGCGCCGTGCGTTTTGCCGCCCAGTGCCCAGCGCCGAATGCCGCCGCCCTCGGAGCCCAGGCCGAAGCCGAGCAGAAGCACATCACCCAGCGCTGGTTTTTGGGCGGCGGCCAGGAAACCATCGCCGGCGTCCGCGTCGCTCTGAACAAGACCATGGAAGAAGGCGCCGGCATCTTCCGCACCGCCGCTTCCTTGGAAGCCACCTGCGCCGCTATCCGCCAGCTCAAACATCGCTACCAGCAGGTGGGCATCAGCGACAAGAGCCTGAGCTTCAACACCGAGTTGACCGCCGCCCTGGAGTTGGGCTTCTTGCTGGACGCCGCCGAGGCGGTCGCTTTCAGCGCCTTGGCCCGCCGCGAATCGCGCGGCTCTCACCAGCGCACCGACTTCCCCAAACGCGACGACCAGAATTTCCTGAGACATTCGCTGGCCTTCCGCACGGACGGCGATCCGCGCATCGACTACCTGGACGTGGTCATCAC
>CAZFGM010000772.1:0-3357 GCA_964518515.1 uncultured Alcaligenaceae bacterium
GGCGGCCAGTTGCCCGGCAGCAAGGTCTATCCCTGGATCGCCAAGGTGCGGCACTCAACGCCGGGCGTGGGCTTGATCTCGCCGCCCCCGCATCACGACATCTATTCCATCGAGGACCTGGCCGAGTTGATTCACGACCTGAAGAACGCCAATCATCACGCCCGCATCAGCGTGAAGCTGGTGGCCGAGGTCGGCGTCGGCACCATCGCGGCGGGGGTCGCAAAAGCCCATGCCGACGTCGTCCTGATCAGCGGCCACGACGGCGGCACCGGCGCCTCGCCCTTGACCAGCATCAAGCACGCCGGCATCCCCTGGGAGCTGGGCCTGGCCGAGACGCACCAGGTGCTGCTCCTCAACAATCTGCGCAGCCGCATCGCCGTCGAGGTCGATGGCCAGCTCAAGACCGGGCGTGACGTGGTCCTCGGCGCCCTGCTCGGCGCCGAGGAGTTCGGCTTCGCCACCGCGCCCCTGGTGGCCCTGGGCTGCATCATGATGCGCGTGTGCCATCTCAACACCTGCCCGGTCGGCGTGGCCACGCAGGACCCCAAGCTGCGGGCCAAGTTCACCGGCCAGCCCGAACACGCCGCCACCTTCATGCGCTTTATTGCCGAGGAAATGCGCGAGATCATGGCCCGGCTCGGCTTCCGCACCGTCAACGACATGATCGGCCACAGTGAGCTGCTGGAGATGAAACCGGCCATCGACCACTACAAGGCGCGCGGGTTGGACTTTTCCAAAATCTTCTATCAGCCGCCCGTGGCCGACAGGGTTGGCCGCTTTTGCCAGATTGCCCAGGACCACGGCCTGGACAAAGCGCTCGACAACACGACCCTCATGGCGATTTGCCAGCCGGCCCTGGAGGACGGCACGCCGGTGCGCGCCCGCTTGCCGATTCGCAACGTCCACCGCGTGGTCGGCACCATCGTCGGCAGCGAGATCACCCGCCGTCACGGGCCCGCCGGCCTGCCCGACGATACGATCCAGCTGCATTTCACCGGCTCGGCCGGGCAGAGTTTCGGCGCCTTCATCCCGCGCGGCATGACGCTGATCCTCGAAGGCGACGCCAACGACTACCTCGGCAAGGGCCTTTCCGGCGGCAAGATCATCGTCTACCCGCCCGAGGGCTCGACCTTCCGGGCCATGGACAACGCCATCATCGGCAACGTCGGGCTGTACGGCGCCACCGGCGGCGAGGCCTACATCCGCGGCATGGCCGGCGAGCGCTTCTGTGTCCGCAACTCGGGCGTCCGCGCCGTCGTCCTGGCCATCGGCGACCACGGCTGCGAATACATGACCGGCGGCCGCGTCGTCGTCCTCGGCCCGACCGGCAAGAACTTCGCCGCCGGCATGTCCGGCGGCATCGCTTACGTCTACGACGAAAACGGCGACTTCGCCTCCAAGTGCAATCACGAAATGGTCAAGCTCTTCGGGCTCGACGATCCCGACGAGATTGCCGAGGTTAAGGAAATGCTCCGCCGCTTCGGCCGGCACACCGGCAGCCCGCGTCCCTGGCGCATCCTGGAAAACTGGGAGGACCACCAGCCGAAGTTCGTCAAGGTCTACCCCAACGACTTCCGCCGCGTCGTCGAGACGCAGAAGCGCTACCGCGCCCAGGGATTGCCCGAGGACGAGGCGATCATGGCGGCGTTCGAGGAGAATGCGCATGATTTGATGCGCGTGGGGGGGAAATGAGTCCGAAATTTTTGTTGCCCGCTCGTTCACGTAGCGAAACTAACGATGGTATGACGTAGAGGTTAAGCAAGATGGCCAAACTGCTGGCTGTGCCACCTTGGAGTAACCAGAAGATCGTGCTTTATCACGGGACACTCGACGTTTACGCCGCCGCAATCTGTTCGGGCGTTAATGTTGAACTTGGGCGCGCCCGAGCCGATTTCGGACAAGGTTTTTACATGACAACGATTGAGGGCCAAGCTCGAAGATGGGCACAGCTGTTAGTGCGGCGAAGCGCCCTGGTACCCCGGCCCAATGCAGCCGTAATCCGTTTCGTCTTGAGGCGTGATGATTTGGCGAAGTTGGAGGCCCTTTGGTTCGTTCGGGCCACAAAGCGGGGCGGTGGACTATTGGAGCCTGGTCGGACACTGCCGATCGGGGGGCATTGCCCACGGGCGAACGAGGAACGCCGGCTGGTATGATGTAGTGATTGGTCCGGTGGCCGGGCTTCGATGGAGGCGACGGCGTGCTATTCCGCATTCAGACCAGATTAGCTTCCACACGAAGAGGGCGGCGGTTCTGCTTAACGCCGCCGGGAAGCAGGTCTTGGTGATTTCGGCTGGTCGGTGGAGGAAAATGCCATGAAGGAGCAACCCGATGTCCTGGTGTTCTGGGTGGTCGTGACTGATTGCCTCGAAGAGATCTACGGTCTGGATCATGCCAAAGCCGGCGCGCTCAGCGCCAAGCTGCGGGATAATATCGAAGGCACGGCCCCGCGCGAATCGAGAACCCTCTTCTACCACGCCGAGCCGATTGATGTGGCGGGCGATTTGGCCGGTCAACGGGAGAAGAGCCTGAGCGAGCTCGAATGGAAAAAGTATGACAGTATCCTGGCCCGGCGTCACTGGTGAGCTTGAGGAATCCCTCATGACAGTCCAACAAATTCGCGACTTGAAAAAGCCCATCGGCGAAGTCCTTCAAAAAGTGGGACCGGACGGGCTGTTGCTGCAATTTCCCAAAGCTCGCTATGCGCTTATTCCTCTGGTTGATCGATTACTTGATCGAGCGCAATCCAAAATTCATCGCGGAGTGCAAGAAAATCCGCAAACAAATGAGGGAAGGGAAGTTCCTGACCCATGATGAAGTCCGGAAAGCTTTGTAGAAGAAGTAATAAACGGGGTTGCCGCGAATACTCATGTGGGCGGTTGGCCCTGGCCGAATATTTTGAAGATACTTTTAATCCGGAGAAAAAAATGAAATTTACCGTTATCCTCACATCCGATCTGGAAGACGGCGGATACGTCGCCGAGTGTCCGTCTATTCCCGGTTGCTTCAGCGAAGGCGAAACCGTGGAGGAAGCCCTGGGCAACATCAAGGAAGCCATTGAAGGGTGCCTGGAAACCATGGCGGGCACGCAATGAGCCATTGCCCCGTGAAGGGGATGCGATCGTGGCAACTATCGATGCCGAGCTTCCCAAACCGGTGACAGTCTAATGGCAAATCGATGAGTTTGTGGGTCTTTTAAATTGAGTTGTTGGGCGTGGGAGGGAGAATAATGGCCGTGGCGCCAACACTATTCTGGATCGAAGGCCCCTGGCCGGGACGGCTGGCGACCATGCCGCGGCCGCGGGGCGGAGAATGGTTGCACGAGGAAATACAAGCTTTGCATCGGCTGGGAATCCAGGT
>CAZFGM010000773.1:0-3351 GCA_964518515.1 uncultured Alcaligenaceae bacterium
GTTGTGATTCTTCGCTTTCCCTACCTGGCGGAGCCGATTCATGGCCCGCCGCCGCCCTCGCTACCGAAGTCGGCGCATGAGCGGCGCCGACCCCTCGTCCCGCTTACGGTGTATGGCCCGCTCGGCGTTTCCCTTTCGGTGACGCGCGCCTTGGTGGATCCTGGCGCCGATGACACGATTATTCCTTTAGACGTTGCCACGCTGCTCGCGGTTCACCTTCTCCCGCCAACGGGCCACGCCATGCGCTGGCGCGGGCAACAGTTTCTGATGCGGTTTGGCGTCGTCGAATTGGAATTGGTGGACGACGACTCCAACGCTCTCCGCTGGCCTGCAACTGTGGCGTTCACGGGGGCCAACGTGCGTTATCCTCTTCTTGGGATGTGCGGTTGTCTGGCCTTTCTGGACGTGAGATTTCTTGGCATAGACCAGGCACTCGAAGTGGAACCTAACGCGTCTTTCCCGGGGATAGTTTGAAGGAGCGATAACGATGAACCGTTCACTGATCCCAATGATCGTCTTGGCGAGTTTTTCGATCGCTCCCCCCGCCCGCGCCCAGAAAGCGCCCGAAGCCGGCTACATCTTTCCCGCGGGCGGCAAGGCCGGAACGACCGTCGAGGTCCACCTGGGCGGCTACGACTGGACGCCGGACATGGAGTTCTTCGTTCATGATGCGCGCGTGAAGCTCATCCCCTCCGGTCTCCTCGGCCCGATTCTCATTCCGCCTCCGCCGTACTGGTTCGGAGCGAAGGGACGCATCGCGGCCCTGCCCTTGCCCCGGGAAGTGCCGGCCAAGATTGTTCTTCCGGCCGACCTGGCTCCCGGCCCCATCTACTGGCAAGCGGCCAATGCCAACGGAGGAACCGCTACTGGCGCGTTCATCGTCGGCACCGGCCTCGAAGTCGTCGAGGACGAGGGCCGCGAAAACGCGCAGGTGCTGCCGGGCCTGCCGGTAACGGTCTCGGGCCGGCTCTTGAAGAACGAGGAAGTCGATCGTTATCGGTTCACTGCTGCCAAGGACGGTCCGGTTACGTGCGAATTGATGGCCCGCCGGCTCGGCGCGAAATTCCTGGGAATCGTTCAGGTGCGTGACAGCAAGGGCCGGCTCGTGGCCGACGTCGCCGGCACCAACGGCAGCGATCCGAGCCTGACCTTCGCGGCCAAGGCAGGCGCCGAATATGTCGTCAGCATCCATGACGTCGATTTTGGCGGCGACCGGTCCTACGTCTATCGCCTGACGGTCACCCCGGGGCCTCGAGTCGTGGGGGCTATTCCGGCGGCGGGCCGGCGCGGGGAAACCCGCGACGTGGAGTTCGTCGGCATTGGCCTGGCCAGCGGCGCGGAGAAGCTGGAATCCGTCAAGGGTCGCGTTACTTTCCCGGCGACGACCGCCTTGGCTTTTGACTACCGCCTGGAGACTCCCTGGGGGGTCGCGCCGCCCTTTCCCTTGCTTCTGAGCGACCTGCCCGAAACCATCGCCACCTTGTCCGGCTCCTCGAGCCGGACTGGTCCCGCCCGGCAGGCGGGACCTACCGGGATCACCGGGGTGCTCGATCGGCCCGACGCGGAGGATCACTTTTCTTTCGCTTGGAAAAAAGGCGAAGCATGGTCCCTGGCGCTTCAGGCCCGGCGGATCGGCTCGCCCCTCGACGTGACCTTGACCGTGCTCGGACCGGATGGCAAGGTGCTGGCCCGAAACGACGACCTGCCCGAGACGACCGACGCCGGTCTGGAGCTCACGGTTCCGGCCGACGGCACCTATCAGATTGTGGTCAGCGACATGGCGGCCAAGAGTGGCTCGCGCGCGGCCATTTATCGTCTTGTCGTGAACCAGCCGGCAAGCGATTTTACCCTGCACCTGCCCAACAACCGCGTGAGTGTCCCCCTGGGCGGCAAATTCGATCTGGCCGTGAAGGCGGTCCGCAAAGGCGGCTTCCAGGGGCCGATTGCTCTGACGGTGCAAGGCTTGCCCGCGGGCATTAGCGTTCCACCCAATCTCGTCATCCCGGCCGGCAAGAACGATCTGATCGTCCCGTTGCAAGCGGCGAAGGATGCGGCCGCGGCCGCCGGACTCGTGACCGTGGTCGGCACGGCCACCCTGAAAAAGTTGTCAGGTCTCATTTTTGGCGGCCCTTTGCATGCTGTGGTGCCAGGAAAGGGTCCTGACACCTTAATAAGCCGCACCGCCTTGGCCCGCACTGGTGTCAACCTGGCTCCCCGCAGTCCTGACGAAAACCAGGTTGCGGCTTTTCTGGTCGCCGGTACGCTGAAACCGCGCTTCAAAGGGCAGCCGGTGGACCGGGACACCGGACGCAAGGTCCATCGCGGCTCGACTTTCCCCGCCGAGGTGATTGTCGAGCGCCTGGACGGCTTCCAGGGCGAGATCGTGCTGCACATGGCCGCCAACCAGTCGTACCAGGTGCAAGGAATCACCGGGGGCGAAGTGAAGGTGCCGCCGGGCGTCACGCGCACCATTTATCCCTGTTACATGCCGGAGTGGCTGGAGACGATCCGCACCTCGCGCATGGGAATGATCGCCGTGGCCAAGGTGCCCGATCCGAAAGGGAAGATCCGCTACCTGGCGGCCCCGATCAGCGGTTTCGTCACGATAACCATGGAAGGCGCACTTCTCAAGGTCTCGGCCGAAGACGCCGACCTGACTGTGCCGGCGGGCCGGCCTTTCGAGGTGCGTTTGCAGGTATTGCGGCTGGCCAAGTTGGCCGAGCCGGTCCGGCTGGAGCTGCGCTTACCGGAAAAGCTGGCGGGCCAGCTCAAGGCCGATCCGGTAATCGTGGCCGTGGGCAAAGAGAAAGTCGCATTTGGGATCACACCCGCCGCCGGCTTACGCGGCCGGTGCGCATTCTCCATCCGGGCCACGGCCTTGCAAGACGGCAAATATCCGGTAATCTCCGAAACCGCCGTGGCGGTCGAGTTTCTTCCAGCGGGGCAGGCTCCCCGCTAACCCATCTCGTGGCTAGTAGGCACCATGCAAGTAGCACGGATTTCCTAAAGGCTCCTAACCCATCTCGTGGCTAGGCACCATGCAAGTAGCACGGATTCCCTAATCCGTGGATGCGAAACGGATTGGCAAATCCGTGCTACATTTGGTGAGAAATGCGGGTTAACGGCTGTGCCTTGCAATTTCAATTGGCAATTCTTCGGCCACTCGCGTCAGGCGAAAAACATGTTGACGCGAGTGGATGGGTAAATAGTCGCCTAACCCGTTTTGATTACTCGGATTGTAATCTCCCCAGAAACTGGCCTTTCCCTGGGTTTGGCAAATTCGGTAAAACACGCTGGAAATACTTGTCCAGCAGGATTTCCACCCATAGCGATGTGCCCAGGCGTCCCTTG
>CAZFGM010000774.1:0-3332 GCA_964518515.1 uncultured Alcaligenaceae bacterium
GTTTTGATTGGGCAGAGTGTACAGGACATAGCCATCTATGAGGGGCGCGGCGCCGGCCAGGGCGGCGGCGTCGGCGGCGTTTTGCAGCTCCGACTGCGTTACCGTAATCCAACCGATGTCCACGGCGAAGGCCACCATTCCCAGGATCGCGACCATGAGCAGGGCCGTCAAGGGGATGATCACCCCCCGCCGGCGGGGGACATTTTCCGAAGGACGAATACGCATAAGCTACCTCTTCTGTTGAGTTCCCGAGCCTGCAGCGCAAGCAAGGGCCCTTGCTTGCGCTGCGGGCTCCAAGCTACTTTTGACTCATCATGACCACCGCTTCCGATTCAATACTCTGCCCCGGCAAAAACAGCGGCGTGATCCAGGCCACCTTGGAAACCGGAATCGACACCTTGACGGAAATCTTGGCGCCGGCCGGGGCAGTGCTGACGTCGGCCGTGGACCCATTGACGGTAATCTGGATGGTGGCATCGCTGGCGGTGATGTTGTTATTGGTCAGAACGGCATTGACGTCGCTGGTGACGGCGGCGTTGCTGCCGGTCAGCAGGAGGCCGGTGCGGCAGCCCTTGCGGGCCGCGTCGGTCATGATTTCCTTGACCATCATGCCGCGGGCCATTTCCAGCATGCCCAGCGTCACGAACACCAGGATCGGGGCGATGACGGCGAACTCGACCACCGCGAGGCCGGTGCGGACTTCCGTTCGAGGCTTGGTTGGCAGAAGCATAAAAGGCTATTCCCTGCGGAGGGTGTACTGACCGGTGATATTGCCGGTCAAAAACCGGCTCACGGGGACCCAGGTGATGTTGGCCACCGGCACCGAGACGACCACGGTGATGTCGTCATTGGATTTGGCCGTCGAGGCGTCGGCGACGGCTCCGTTGACCTTCACCGTGGTGCTGGCCCCCCTGATGCCCTGGGCCGACAACAGGCTGTCCACGGTGGAAGTAATGTTGCTGGTCGATTTATTTTGCAGGATGCCCTGGCGGCAGCCGGCGCGGGCGGCATTGGCCAACAGATGCGTGGTCATCATGCCGCGGGCGATTTCAATTAAACCGAATACGAACAGGAAGAAGACCGGAATGACCACGGCCAGCTCCACGACGGCGGCGCCTTGGCGCCGCGGTCGCCGGCTCGGGACGGGTGTTGTCGAGCGGACCATTGCCAGCTTCCTTGGATGAATCCCCGGGCAAAAAAACCACGCCCTCGGGCAAGCCGGGGATCAATCAAAACTAGGTTACACTCAGGGACTTGTCAAAAAATGGGAGGAAATCTCAAGCCCGCTTTGGTCGGCCGGGGAAATGGCGAAAATAGCAAGCCTTTTGACAATCTGGGCTTTTGAGCTATGGTTGATTGTTTAAGGCTGGCCCACAAACCCCTCCCGACCTTTATATTCATCTCCTCATTACGGTGGCGGAATAGGGAGAAACTTCCCTTTTCAGACCAAGGGTCGATTGGATCCTGGTTGACCGTGAGCCCGGTCGTCAAAAGAGGAAATGGACGTGAAACTCCACGTCGCCCCGTTCCGTGAAATCCCGCGCCCGGTACTTAGCCTTCTTCTTTTCAACGAGCGCGTCCTTGCCGGTCCAGAGGCCGAGCGGTCCGTCGAGTTCAACGTGCTGGGCGTAGGTGAAGACGATTGCCTCGCCAGCGTCAATCTCCGTGACCTTGTACACGAATCGCCACAGGATATAGAACCGGCTCGCCGGGTCGATGGCGCTTGCGGTCGTTCCCGATTGCCCGAAAAGCTTTCCCATCATCCTGTCGAGGACCGCGCCCTCAACTTCCGCCAGGAATTTCTCGGCCGGCACCTCTTCGCCGTTCGCGTACTCGACCTTCTCGTACTTGGTGACCGCCCGCAAGCCCGCGCCGACACAGGCGATCACCAGGTCCGCGCGTCTGCCGCACCGTGTTCGTGCCGTTGAAGCCGTTGAAGGCGAAGTCACGGCCAGCGCGCAGATTCTCACGACACTTTTCTCGCGCCAACTGAATCACTTCCCCCTGTTTTTCCGTGGCGTCCCCATCGAGGTCGGCGCGGAGTTCGTCCAGCGAAACCACTGGTAGGTTGGGGTGATGCTGGGCCGCAGACCCACAACGCTCGACGCCAGTTTTCTTCGTTGGCGCGGCACCTGTTTGCCGAGTGGCCGGTCCCCGCCTTTATGGATTCCGTCTGGTTCTTGGGTAATGGCAGAGGAGCCGTCCAACAGCAAGGATGGTTCTTGCACGTCGGCAGAGGGCAGAACATCGGCACGGCGGATCTGGGGAACGCCGCGAACCGTAATGCGAAGCGCAGGGCGCGAACCGCCGTCGGTTAATTCCCGCGCCTCCTTGCGGTTAGAGGTAGGTCAGCCTTTCCAGGCTGACGCTGCCTGCCCGGTCAGGCTAGAAAGCCCGACCTACGCGATCTAGCGCCCAGAAAAATACCCGGAGATCACCATGGTCCTCAAAGAAATCAAGCCGGCCCCGTGGTTAAAAGTAGGGTTATGGCTGGCCCTGGCCGTCTACGCCAGCGCTTTCTTCTTGCCCATGAATCCGGCCGAACCGCGTCTGACGGGATTGAGCGTTTTTGTGCTGGGAATCTGGGGCCTCTTTGTGGCTTTGCTGGCGCCGTTCTACGCGCTGGCCGATGGGCTGACGCTCAAGAGCCTCGGGGAAATCGTTCAGCTCTGGTTGAGCGTGGCGCCCTGGCTGGCCAATCCGATCCTGTGGGTGGCCCTGGGACATTATGGCCTGGGGAATGGCCGGGCAGCCTGCCGCAATTCCTTGATTGCCGTGGCTCTGGCGGCGAGCTGCCTGCTGTTTTTGGTCTGGGATAGCATGAGCGGCTACCTCGGCTGGATACCGGCCTCCCCCGCCTATCTCGCCTGGCTGGGCAGCATGGTGATTCTCCTGGGGTTTTCCTGGACGCTGGCCCGCCAGGTGGACAAAAACCGGGTGTCATTCCATCCCCTGGACCGGACTCTTTTTTTCCTCGAGCCGGGCGAAATCAGCAAGCGATTTGGCCGGGCCGCCTGTCCGCCCCTTGAGAGGGCGATGGGAGGACTTGGGTTACCTGTAGGACGGATTTCTAATCCGTCCGGTTGCGGTAGGGGACGGATTAAAAATCCGTCCTACGTAAATTACTTCCTGTCGCTCGGCTAAGCGCGTTATGATTTCCTTCTCCAGACGTCTTTGTGAAGGTCCAGGAGAAAAATCATGCAACCGCTGGGATTCCTATTCCTCGGCCTGTCTCTCGGCGCCGGGGACGACGTCACCATCAAACTGTTGATCAAAAACCTGCAAGCCAAAGACAGCGAGGAGCGCGTGGAGGCGGCCCGGGCACTGGGCAA
>CAZFGM010000775.1:0-3330 GCA_964518515.1 uncultured Alcaligenaceae bacterium
CGTCCCAGCCCTCGCGGAGCATGACCACGCTGACGATGCAGTTGACCGGGCTGGTGTTGGCGTCCACCTCGCGGGCCACGGTGCGGGCACGGTCCAGGTCTTTCTTGGACACCTCGCCGGTCCGGTCGGTATGGATGATAAGCAATTTGTCGCCGCCGAATTCCTCCGGGTATTTGTTGCGCAGCCAGTCGCCCACGTCGTCGGCCTCGTGGGTGTCGTTCATCATGACGAAGAGGATTGGTTTGCGCTTCAGCGGGGCAAGTTGTTCGCGGTATTCCCGCCAACGCTCGACCCCGGCGGTCAGGTAGGCCTGATAACGCACGCTGGCGATGTCCGACTTCTGCTCGTGAATCCCCTTGGCGATGCCCTTGAGCGGCCGGTTGACGATGTTATCCATGATGGCTTGCTTGAGCGGATAATCGTAGACGGACCAGGAGAAGAGCTGGCCCTTGGTATGGCGCGGTGTCGCGGTGAAGTCGAATTGCCCGGCCAGGCCGCCCGGCACTTCGGCGTGCAGCCGGCGAATTGTCTTGTTCCATTCGCTGTCCTCATCATGGGTGTGATGGGCCTCGTCGTTGAGGACGGCCACGGGCCCCCCGCGGTCCACGAGGCGCGGGAAAAAGTCCTCCACTTCCAGCCCTTGGGCAGGCGGTTTGGGCCCCAGCACCGCGGCGATCTCCTCCGGCTCCTGGGTCGCCGCCTCCGGCCGCTCGTAGAGCTGCTGAATGTTGGTCAGATACAAGCCGGCCAGCGAGCTACCGCGCTCGCTTTCCCCGCGCATGTAGCACTGGAAGTCCCAAAAGACTTGCAGTTCCTCCGGAATAACCGGATCGTGCTGGAAGATGCGCCCGCCGGCGAAATCCGTGCGCAGACGCTCGAACACGATCACGTTCGGCGCCAGCACCAGGAACGTTTTGGCGAAATCGTCCTTGGCCTCCGCCACGGCGTTGAAATACTGCCACGCCATCACCAGGGCCATCACTTTGGTCTTGCCGCTGCCGGTCGCCATTTTGATGCAATAGCGGGCGAAATCGTCGTATTGCAAAAGCTTCAGGTCCTGCCGGGTCGCGTACGCCTCGATGAGCTCTTTCTGCCGCCGAACCTTGGCGAACTCGAACAGGTAGACGAGCGTTTCGACGGCCTGCTGCTGCGAATAGTGATAAGCGAACTTGCGGCGATTCGGCAGACGATGATCGGTGTGGAACCAGAAGTGAGCAGCCGCCGCGTCGTCTCCGTGGCGCCCTCGTAGCCGCCGGCCCGCCACGCTTCGACCTTGGCGCGGATGGCGGGCACGCACGGCGCGGTCGTGAGCTTTAGCTCATACAGGGGCGCGGCAGCCGGATCGGTTTTTGGTTTGCGCGGCATGTCGCTCTTTCTCTAGATAAAGCGCCGATTTTATGGTAACGTATTTACACGCTACCAGTTGGAGAAACTGTGATTCACAACGCAACCGACGAAAAATTCACCGGCGAATCGCGCCTTGCGGAGCAAATTGAGCAGGCCCTGGAAATACTCCGCCGTATCAGAACCGCCCAGGAGGCTCGGCCAAGACAGCCAAACCGCGAGGACTGCGGAAACACTTACGTCGTGCCTGAACCGGTTGTTTACCCCGCGCAGAACGCGGACGGAATATATCCAAGGCCGGAGGACTGCGGGAACACCTACGTCCTGCCTGAACCCGTTGTTTACCCCGCGAGTTCCCCTCAATCAATCAATTCCGCCAGAAAATCGTTCCTATGTGTCCACGGGATGGCTCCGATTTCATAGTGGCCCAATGCACTAACGAGCTCTTGGCTGATTGGTTCGTCAGAATCATTAAGGACCGCGTACGCCTTGGATTCGGTAGGGCGCGAGGTTCTCGTGTCGGTCCACGCAAAAATAAGGTCGCTCGCCCTTCCACGGTCTAGATGATTAATGGCGCGAAAGATCCGTTCCGGGCGTTTCCTGGAGCGCGGGATCAGGAAGTCGAACTTATGGACAAACCCGCTTTTGCCCGTGAACTCGACGCTGGAAGTAAAGCGAATCTCATTTGTCTCAAGGAAATGGTTCACGTCGTCCCAGAAAAAGCTTAGCACCCGCTGCTTGGCCGTCAGGAACATGTCGTTGACCGCCAGCATCGCTTGGAGGAGGGCATGCTTCTTTTGGGGAAAACTGTGTTCCGAGGCTTCAACGAAAAGCTCGTCTTCGTTCAGGGTTACGCCGAAACCGTTCAAGATAGTCTTGAGCATGTGCTGCCGCAAGGACGTATCTAACGTGCAGCCCGAGGCTTCCAGGTCCGCTATCGTGTAGGAGTCGTCCGTGAGCCGCAGCCCTTGTGGCGTTTTCTGGACGTAGATCTGCAGACAGTCGTTGTGGCGGTCGAGAAACGGAGTCGTTATTTCACAGACTCCGTCAATCTCCGCGACGGTGATTCTTGCCTTCAGCCAGTTGACATAACCGTCAACAAGTTTCTGGCATTCGACGGTCATCAGATCAATCCCGGTAGGGCGGTAGGTCGATTCTGCACATTGCAGTAAGCAAGGAAGTCAAGGAATGTTCTTACCAGATTGGTGATGTCGGAAAATGCCCCGGCCGGCGGGGCGTAGGCCCATTTCGTGCCATAACCTTCCCGGTACACATGCAGATGCGGGCACGTTACCAAGGTCCCGTCTGGATTCTCGTGAGGTGGACCGTCCAGGTCGAGCCGCAGCAGGATTTCAACGACCGCGTACCGCTCCTGATACGTGCATTTGGACAGCTTTATCTTTCCTTTGCGGTTTACGTCAAACAGGAATGCTTCGTGCCCATCCTCTGATATTGCTTCAAGCTGCTTCGCCTGCCCCGGCAGGGGGAACTCGATTGTGGAAAGATCGACAAGATTCTTCCGCATCGCCATGAGGGCGTCAGCTTTTTCTTGCGTTAACATATCCGTACCAGCCTTCCCAGTGCAAGCTCAGTTGCGGTCATTTTACTGTCACCCGCACCGTCTTCGTCGTATCGTTCCCGAGAATATCGATCACCTTAATCACCACGCGGTACTCGCCCGCCTCGGGGTAGGTGTACGTGGTGGTCAGGGCCAGCTTGGGCTCCTTGCGGGTGCGGAAGGTTTGCCACTGGTTGTGGAAGGTATCGCCTTTGTGGTCCCAGTCCACCGCTCAGTAGTCGATCCATTGCGACCAGTGCTTGACGGCGGTGCGGACCTCCTCCGGCACGTCGTCGGGCGGAATGACGAAATCGGTCAGTTGGAATGTCGCCCCGAGGCCCTTGGTTTTCACGTCCACGCCCAGGGACGCCAACTCGAAGAACTTGATGTCGCCTTGCGCGACGGCCCGCTTGTCCATGACGTCGCGC
>CAZFGM010000776.1:0-3329 GCA_964518515.1 uncultured Alcaligenaceae bacterium
CCTGACCGGGTTTTTTGATAGAATCGGGTTATCGCATGGTTTGCTTGATCGTCACTTGGCTTCTTCGGGAGGCTGTCATGCCGTCACCCTTTCCTGGAATGAACCCCTATGTGGAAAAATCGGATGTCTGGGAAGATTTCCACGACCGTTTCATCGTCTTTATGGCCGGCGCCTTGGAAACCCAGGTCGGGCCGAATTACTTGGTAAAAATCGAGAATCGTCTCTACGTTCACGAATTAAGCGCGGAGGAACGGCGCTTCTTGGGGCGGGGTGATGTGGGCGTCAATGAACGGATTCCGGGAAGGGAAGCTGGTTCCGGGAGGACGGTGATGGATGCACCCTATCACTTGTTTTTTCCCGCCGTAGACCTCGAACGAGAAGCTTATGTGGAAATTCGCGACCGTCGTGATCGGCGCGTGGTCACGGTCCTGGAACTGCTCAGCCCTACGAATAAGAGCAAAGGCCCAGATCGGGACCAATACGTGCACAAACGCCGGCAAATCCTTGCGAGTCCGACGCATCTGGTGGAGATTGATTGGCTACGCGGCGGGGAGCGCCCAGACAATCCGGGTTCACCGCCCAGCGCTTATTACGCCCTGGTCAGCCGCGCTCCAGAGCGCCCGCGCGTCGGTTATTGGCCGATCGGCTTACGCGATCCTTTGCCAGTACTCCCCGTCCCTCTCACGGCTCCGGATCCCGATGTGCCCTTGGACTTGAAAGCTCTTCTCAATCGCGTCTACGACGAGGCCAACTACGGCAAGTACATTTACGAACAAGACCCACAACCTGAACTTTCGCCGGAAGACGCGGCCTGGGCGAGGCAATTTGTTCCCGGCGGTAAATAGGAGCAAAGCTAGTGGCGGAAAACGACGACATCTCCAAGGCGGACCTGAACTCGCGCATCGTCTTCACGCCGTCAACAACCGGCGTCTATCGGCTGATCGCCACCTCGTACCAGCAGCGCGGCCGGGGCGCGTATGAGATCATCGTCCGCGAATTTGCTAGAAAGAAATAGCTACGCGGGGCTCAAATGGGTCCGCCGTCGAACCTACTTTACTTTACCCGGAAAACTCGGAGCGACCACCACTTCCAATTCATGCTGATGTCCGTCAAACGTCGCGCGAAGTAATCCAGAAAACCGGCATGCCCCAATACGGTCACTTCGTCCGCGGGATCCGCAAAGTCCACAAACCCTACCATCGCTTGCCATTGAAGTGTTTCCTGTCCGTCGGACAACTCCACTTCCCCTTCTCCAGCGGTCACCGGCAGAGCTTGTCCGCCGATCCCTTCTGTCTGCCAGGTTTTATGATCCAAGCGCGCGCCGATCTTGAGGCCCACGGAGAGAGGCAGCAGTGTTTCATCCGAACCACTGTCGGCAATGGCCCACAAAGAAATGTCGTCCGCCGGCCCGTTGATCTTCACGGATACCACCGGCCGATGAAGCACACCGCTGGGCACCGTCGCGGACGGCCCATTTTCCCTGAAAATCCTTGGTGGGGGCCGATTGCACCCCTTCAAAAGACCAAATCCTTGTGAAATTCGAATTCAGCATGGACCACTCTGGATTCTCTGAAGATCCCAAAGCGGTGACCAGTCACCGCACTCCAAATTGCACTATTCCTTTTGCCAGTAGTGTTCATTCGCCCGTCAAAAACTATGATACAGGAAAACCTGATCCCCTACCGCCAGACAAGGATGCGGATTCGCGCATGTCTGTGATCGTCACCCGCCCGCCCCCCGGATTGTCTCTGAGCTATGACCAGGCCATGCAGTTCTGGTTTGGACGCATCAACTATGAACAACGCTCGCCCAAGCCGAGCGATTTGAAGCTGGATCGGATGCGCCTGCTTTTGGACCTGTTGGGCAATCCGCAGCGGCGTTTGCGGATCGTGCACGTGGCCGGCAGCAAGGGCAAGGGGTCCACGTCGGCCATGCTGGCCGCCGTCTTTCGTCAAGCCGGCTACCGCAC
This sequence comes from uncultured Alcaligenaceae bacterium, assembly GCA_964518515.1. Lineage (GTDB taxonomy): Bacteria > Planctomycetota > Planctomycetia > Gemmatales > Gemmataceae > CAZFGM01. The sequence continues at coordinate 1,970 of CAZFGM010000776.1, forward strand.
CGGCCTGTTCACTTCTCCACACCTCGAACGCGTCGAGGAACGCATCCAGGTGGATGGCGAACCAATCAGCCCGGCCGAACTGGCCCGGTTGATGGCAGAAGTCCAGCAAGCCGAACAACAACTGGACGGCGCCACCCCCACCGCCCCTCCTTGCCAAGGGGGGAGCGGGGGTGCGGGGGTGACGTTTTTCGAGGTGGCTACGGCCCTGGGCTTTATGCACTTCGCCCGCCGCCGCGTCGAGTTGGCCGTGGTGGAAGTCGGCCTGGGCGGGCGCTTCGACTCGACCAACGTGTGTCAACCGCTCGTTTCCCTGATCACCAGCATCAGCTTCGATCACACGCAGCAGCTGGGCTATACCCTGGCCAGCATCGCTTTTGAAAAGGCGGGCATCATCAAGCCGGGCCGGCCGACCATCAGCGGCGTCCGCGTGCCCGAGGCGCGCAAGGTCATCGAGGACATGGCCCGCCAGCGGTGCTCCCCCCTGCGCCAGTTGGCGGCGAATTTTTCTTTCACCCATGAGCCGGCCTGCATCCAAACCGGGCAGACCCGGCCCGCGCGCGTCCAGGTCACCACGGGGCGGCGGCACTGGCCGACCATGGAGCTGGCCCTGGTCGGCGAGCATCAGGCGGCCAACGCCGCCCTGGTCGTCGCCGCCGTTGAGGACCTGCAACAGGCCGGCCTGCGGTTTGCCGATGCGGCCCTGGCCGCCGGCCTGGCCCAGGTGCACTGGCCCGCCCGGCTGGAAGTCGTGGGCCACCAGCCCCTGGTGATTCTCGATTGTGCCCATAACCTGGCCTCCGCCCGCGCCCTGGTGGAAACCTTGCACGCCTCGTTTCCCTTGACCAAACCGGGACATTCGCGGCGGCTGTTGCTTTTCGCCGGCAGCCGCGACAAGGACCTTGCAGGCATGTTGCATCTCTTGGCCCCGCATTTTGCCCACGTGTATTGCACGCGCTTTGCCAGCAATCCGCGCGGGGTTACCCCGGAACATCTGGCCCAGTTGTTGCCCCCCGGCACTGCCTTCACGAATTGCCCCACGTCGATCCAGGCCCTGCGCCAGGCCCAGGCCGACGCGCGCCCGGAGGATCAGATCTGCATCACCGGCTCGGTGTTTATCGCGGGGGAATTGCGTCCGGAGCTGGTGGGGGAAAATCGGTGAAGGCGGACAAGCCGCCGGGTTTATCCCGGCGGTGCCCAAACCCCGCCGCTCGTGGAGCCAAGACTTGACAGAGGCACCGGGTTCACATAAACGAAGAGGGAACTTATTTCAGCCGGGAGAAAAATCGATTATGATGCTGCTCACGCAGGGTCGTCTGGTGGTTTTTTTGTGCGTCGGGGGCCTGGCCCTGATTTCCTGCGG
>CAZFGM010000777.1:0-3324 GCA_964518515.1 uncultured Alcaligenaceae bacterium
GAGATGCGAGGCGATGGCAACTTGGGTAAAATGTTTTTCGGACAGCCTCCTAGGCGGCTTCGTTTACGGCGGGTTCAGCGGCAAGGGCGGCTTTGACCTGGACAAGGCCTTTATGGGCGGCATCAGCGGCGCCATGGTCGGGGCCGGCCTGGGCCTGGCCGCCAGCGGGGGCCCGACCGCGAGTTTTGTCCGCTCCCTGGCGAGCGGCTCGTTAATGGGCGGCGGCATGGGCGGCTTGGGCTCGTTCCAAGCGGGCAAAAGCGCCGACCTGGGCGCCTGGGCCACGGGCACTTTTATCGGCGCGGCCTCCGGTGCGGCGGCGGCGACGGTCGGTTATGTGGTGCCCCTTGGTTTGAACAAGATCGGCCTGGGCAAGGTCGGCGGGGGCGTCGTCCGGGAAGTTTTTTCCGGCGCCGCCGGCAGCATGGCTGCCAATGCCACGTCGCAAGGGCTGTCGATTGGATTGGGCTTGCGCGATCCGGACAAACAACCGTTCAGTTGGAGGGAGTTGGCTTTTGCCGGCCTGGGCGGCGGAGTGGGCGGTTTGGCCAGCTGGGGCCTGACACGCAATGTGTTGAACGCCGACGGTTCCATAAAATGCGGCTGCGTTTCGCAGGTGAATTTCCTGACCCGCCAAGCCCTCGGCGGCGCGGCCGGCGGTTTCATCGGCGACGCCATGGATCAGGTGTCGGATTACCTCGGGCGATCGCCGGAAGAGCGAGCCAACTGGAGTTTCGATATTGGTCGCAGCCTGCAAGCCACGGCGTTCAGTGCCGTGTCGAGCCTGGCCTCGGGGCGGAGCATGTGGGCCAACAACCGCGTGTGCTTCGCCGCCGGCACGCCGCTGTTGACGCCGACCGGATCGAGGCCCATCGAAGAATTCCGCGTGGGCGACCTGGTCCTATCCCGCTGGGAGTTCAACCCGGAAGGGCCGGTCGAGGCGAAACAAGTCGAGGAGGTATTCATCAACTTCGGCCCGATCCTGCACGTGCACGTCGGCGGCAAGGTAATCCGCACCACCGCGGAGCATCCGTTCTACGTGCGCGATAAAGGCTGGACGGCGGCGGCGGATTTGCAAGTCGGCGATTTGCTTTCGAGCCACGATGGCCAGTGGGTGCCGGTCGAGGATTTGCTGGACACTGGCGAGTGGGAAACGGTTTACAACCTGCGGGTCGCTGATTACCACACGTACTTTGTGGGGAGCCCAAAGTGGGGCTTTTCGGTTTGGTCGCACAATCTTTACATTGCGCCCCTGGGCGAGCGAGGGCGGTTTGACAAGTGGGCAGCCAAGCGAGGATTTACCCCCGTCCAAGCTGACTGGATGTGGCAAAACCACGTGCAGAACATGCTAGGGCGGGCCGGCAACGAATCCAAAGCTGTTGGTAGATATGATTTTCTTAAGGAACTGGGCCATTACAAACTGACAATAATGGAATTGCAAAAAGCGGGTTTAAAACTGGAATTGATAAATCTGGGCACGGGACCAAAAAGAACTGGGGGCATCGATCTGGTCGTCTCCCAGCAAGGACCAGGGGGCCCCAGATATGGTTTGGTTGAATTTAGAGGAATCATGTACAAACCGCGCAAACCGGGAGAAAGTTTTCGTGACTGGAACCTTCGAAGGGATCCTAGAACAAATACTTTGCAGAGTACTCCCGAATGGAACTTGGATCGGCTTAATAAGGTTATTAAGGAAAGACCCGGTACTCCAGAAGCACGTTTTGCAGCTCAGTTCGAGACCAATTACTCGCCAATATCAATACCCCTGATATTTTGCACCTTGTTGCTTTCAATGATCCAATTAACAATCCGACCAACCAGTTAAACCATTGGTCAAAAAATAATTTAGGCTCTTCCGAGTTAGTTCCATTTTCTGGCGCGCCGCTTCGCCTTTCCAATTCGCCGAAAACCGTTGGAAAGGCGAAGGAAATAGAACCCGCCGACTTGAAACCGCTCATTAATGAGGCTGCGCGGCGCTGGGTTGCAGCGGGAAACAGCGATGCTCAAGAGGGCCTTTCCAAAATTGAGGTCCGCCTCGTAAACCTTCCCGGATCTTTCCTTGGCTTAGCCCAGGGCCATACTATCTTGATCGACAAGAACGCCGCGGGCTACGGGTGGTTTGTTGATTCAACTCCAGAGAAGGATTCGGAATTTGAAGTTGTGGTTAGCCCCCTTGAATTACATTCTTCTCAGGGCTCGGCAACTTATGGCCTAGTTGACCTTTTGACTGTTTTGGTTCACGAAATGGGGCACCTGTTGGGTTACGAGCATGGGCCGGAGAAGGAAGCCATGGGCGAAACGCTCGAACTCGGCGTTCGCCATTCGCTCATATGCTTTTGGCCTAGCTTTACTAACAGCCAACAAGGTTTGAATGTACATCAGCCCGGCGCGGTGTTACCGGCCCACATCATTGCCGCTTTTTCCAGTTCAAGAACCCCTGGTGCCCTGGACTCAGTTAGGTTTTTCTCCACATTCCCAAATTCGTCTTTCTGGCTGCCTTGGGTGCCAAACTTGGACCTAGTAACCGATCCGCAGTCTCCGGTGCCCTATCTGCAAGATTCCATTCTTACCGATTATCTAGGGCAATCGCCGACCGTTCCTTCTGAAATCTCAAAATCTAAAGCCCTCGACGATGGGGAAGAAATTCTCATTGGTGGCGATGGAGATAGTTTGATTATTGGAGAACCAGGAAAAGATATTTTAATAGGGGGTTTTTAGTAAGCCAATAACGAGAAAGCCAATTTCCATTTAAGGAGATTATGGCATGGCCGCTAGTCCTAAGGAAATGCTTGAAGTTTACACGAGAGGGGCTCAAGCGGCCCTTCCAGGGACGTTTAATTTTAAGATAAATTCCTATAGCGATATTCTTGATATTGAGGATCATTTTTATCGCTGTTTTGAAAATTTCCTAACGGCTGGGCGTATTCAGTGGCGGCATGACCTTGGTGATCCGCGTCCAAATCTTGAACAAGCTTTGGCGGTGGCGCGGCGGGCGGCAAAGGTGTTGGACAAACTTAAAGAAGCAGACCTTGCGAGACAGCATTTTAAATTTGGATCGGCGGTTCTAGTCTCTTATTTGCTGGATGGTGGTATGGATCCCGAGTTGCTGAAAATGCTGCCTAAATTTTCCTTGTGGCGAAAGTATGGGGGTGACTACTGGTTAAAAAGTTACACCTTTCCAGACGTTGGTGTTATCAATGCGCTACAGAACGGAAAAGCCCCGGCCCAGTGGGACCAGATGTTAGAGGAGGCACGAGAGACCGGGGCCCGCCGGGTGTAGTCGCTCCAGCATCGTAAATTAAGCCGCGAAACGCTGGAAACCAT
>CAZFGM010000778.1:0-3309 GCA_964518515.1 uncultured Alcaligenaceae bacterium
GCTGCAAGCCGTTGGCGATGCTGGCTTCCTGGTCGAGCAGGTCGCTGATGACGATCACCAGGCCGCGACGCTTGATGCGTTCGGCCACCTGGTGCAAGACGCTGCCGACATCGGTGTCGCCGCGCGGTGAGCAATTCTCCAGCAAGTCCAGCACGAGCCGGAACTGAGTCGGCCGGGCGCGCGGCCCGAGGAAATGACGGATCTCCTGGTCGAACAGCACCAACCCAACCGCGTCGTTCTGGCGCAACAGCAGGTAGGACAGCGCGGCAGTCAAATAACTGCCGTAGGCCAGCTTGCTCAGCGAACCGCTCTGGAATGCCATCGACCGGGAACAATCCAGCAAGATATAGGCCCGCAAATTGGTCTCGTCTTCGAACAGCTTGACATGGTACTTGTCGGTCCGGGCCAGGATCTTCCAGTCAATGGTGCGGAGATCGTCTCCCGGCGTGTAGGCGCGATGATCGAGGTACTCGACGGAAAAGCCGTGGTACGGACTTCGGTGCCGGCCCGCCAGAAAACCTTCGACGACCTGACGAGCCACCAGCTCCATGTTGCCCACGCGGGCCAGACCTTCGGGATCAAAGTAATTCATTTTTGATTTTTGATTTTTGATTTTTGATTGCAGCGCGCTGAGCGGTGCGGTAGGAACTGACCATGATTGCAGTTAGCTCATTTGCCTCTCCCAGCAAGGCGTCGACGAGTTTCTTCGCCAGTAATTTCGCCTCGATGACCAGTTCCAGCCAGTAGCCACTCTCGTCGGCTTCTTCAACAACAATGCCCAGCTTGGCGATGAATTCCTTGCGCGAGCGGCCGCGACACGCCGCGCGATAGTTCGATCCCACGGAAGTGCCGGCACGCACCAGCTGGCTGCCGATGGCTCGCCCGATCACCGTATTCGGCAGCGCCCCGCAAAGCCGTAACACCCGCAACGCAAACTGCTTTGTCCGCCGCTTCAGTTCGTTCTCATTCATGACATCTCCCGGTGAAAAGCGAATTAGTTGAACGCCTCATTCATGCTTGCAATCAAAAATCAAAAATCAAAAATCAAAAATTACTTCACCGGTTCGCGGACCACGTCAAAGAGCTTTTCGACAATATGGTCGGGCCGAACGCCGTCGCTTTCGGCGCGGAAGCTGGTGGCCAGGCGATGCCGCAGGACCGGACGGGCCACATAGCGGATGTCCTCGCTGGAGACGTGGACGCGGCCGTCCAAGAGGGCATTGGCCTTGGCCCCCAGGAGCAGGGCCTGGCAAGCGCGCGGGCCGGCCCCCCACGTCAAATACTTCTTGATAAAATCGGGGGCATCGTCCGAAACCGGCCGGGTCGCGCGCACCAGCTTCACGGCGTAGGCCGTCACCGTTCGGCCAATGAGCACCTTGCGGACGATCTTCTGCAGGTTCAAGATGTCATCGCGCTTCAACAGCGGCTCCAGGCTGGGCAAGTCGCCGGACGTGGTGGTCTCGGCGATGGTCAGCTCCTCTTCGAAGCTGGGATAATCCACAAAGATCTTGAACATGAAGCGATCGAGCTGCGCTTCCGGCAGGGGATAGGTGCCTTCCTGCTCGATGGGGTTCTGCGTGCCGAGCACCAGGAACGGCTTTTCCAGCGGAAAATCCACGCCGGCCACGGTCACCTTGTATTCCTGCATGGCCTGGAGCAGAGCGGCTTGCGTCTTGGGGGGAGTGCGGTTGATCTCGTCGCCCAGGATGATGTGGCCGAAGATCGGGCCTTTGATGAAGCGCATGCGCCGCCGGCCGGTCCCTTCTTCCTCTTCCAGCACCTCCGTGCCGGTGATGTCGGACGGCATCAAGTCGGGCGTAAACTGGATGCGCCGAAAGGTCAGAGACAGGAGCTGGGCGATGCTGCCGATCATCAGCGTCTTGGCGAGCCCCGGAACACCTTCCAGGATGCAGTGGCCCTGACAAAACAGGGCGATCAGGACCTGCTTCAGGACCTCGCTTTGCCCGATGATGACGCGGCCAAGCTGCTGGATCATCTTGCCATAAACTTCGGTGAGGTGCTCCGCCTCGCGCAGGTCCGACTCATCGACGCGCCCGGCCGGCGCTTGCAAACCAACTGCCGATTTGATCGCCATCATTACCTCGTCGTGGAAGATCAAGCAGAGCGGCGCCTGCGGGCCCAGGGACCGCCCCAGGGTGGGTTCAATTAAGCTAACAGGAAATCACCTACCGTCAACCCTGGGCGAAAAAGGCAAACGATCTATGGCCAGGTTGCAAACCGGCACGCCCTACAGCTGTCGGCGACGCCCCCCAATCGCCCTGCCGGGCATTGCCAGGTCTGCCGGCCAACGGTGTGCCTTGCTGTTTTCGTTGTCAGGGCGTTCGTCTGGACTTCTGGAACATTTTCTTGATCGCCGCCTTTGCTCGGGGTAAACTGTGGTCCGCCGCCACGGTGCGCAAGACCCGGCCGGTGATAGCGTCCAAGATCTGGACAACGTGGCGGTACGGGGAGGCACTTTCCTGCTTCAGGAAGGCCAGATGGCGTCCGTCGGCCGAGACGGCCAAGCCGCGGAGGTAGTCATTTTTCTCGGGGCGGAGGGTGCAGCGCTCCTTGCGCCAAGTAAGGGGGCCCGCCCGTGCGGTTGACGCCAGTTTCCTGAACGAATCGCTTGCACCGGTTAGCAGAGCGTCAAGCACCACCGAGCATGAAAAAACTGGATTATTCAGTCCCGTTCCGGGTTGCGCCCTCTTGACTTTCGAGACCATATAACCCCCCTGACCGGCGCGGTGGTGCCCGGCGAAGTTACTTTCCCGGTGGGAGCTCCACGATTCGCCTGGGAGTTTGTAGGAAGTGAACAAAGCCGCCGCGGGTGTGGCGGAAGCCAAAAAGCCGCGTTTGCTAGACCAGGTTCGGGAAGTCATGCGCGTGCGACATTACTCCCTGCGCACCGAAGAATGTTCCCTGTTGTGGATGCGGCGCTAGATTTTGTTTCACCACAAGCATCCGCTGGAGTTGGAACGACTTCAGCGCAGAGAGGGCGCTGCCACGACGTTTCTTCATGGTACCATAGGGCGAAGGGCGTTGCGATGTCAGCCGCGCTGGATTCTGAGGATGTCCTTGAGCGAAAGCGAAGATGTCATTCAAGGCGTAGTTCAAAACCGGGTAACAGCAAATCGGCTGGGCGGATGGTCACGGGGCGGGGGCACCCACCATGACAACTGACGTACCCCCCCTTATCGAGGTAGGAAGCATTTGCCAGCAAAGGGGTTACGGAGCGGAGGGGGTACGTCACTGTGGCATGGTTCAAAAGCCATGTTTTTTGGGTAACAGTGCGCACCCTGACCGTTC
>CAZFGM010000779.1:0-3302 GCA_964518515.1 uncultured Alcaligenaceae bacterium
TTCGTCGGCTCGCGCCACGAAGGCTACGGCGAAACCGGCATGGCCCACCTGCTCGAGCACATGCTCTTCAAGGGCTCGAAGGAATTTCCCAACGTGGACAAGGCCCTGCAGGACCACGGCGCCGCCGAGGCCAACGGCACCACCTGGGTCGATCGCACCAACTACTATGAGACCATGCCGGCCACGGCTAAGAACCTCGAGTTCGGCATCCGCCTCGAAGCCGACCGACTGGTCAACTGTTTCATCCGTCGCGAGGACTTTGTCAAGGAAATGACCGTGGTGCGCAACGAGTTCGAGATCGGCGAGAACGATCCCGGCAGCATCCTCAGCCAGCGCATGATGGCCGTAGCTTTCGAATGGCACAACTACGGCAAAACCACCATGGGCAATCGCAGCGACATCGAGCGCGTGCCCATCGAGCGCCTGCAAGCGTTTTACAAGAAGCATTACCAGCCCGATAACATCCTGGTGGTGGTGGCCGGCAAGTTTACCGAGATGAAAGCACTCGAGCTGATCACCAAGCACTTCGGGGCCATTCCCCGCCCCAAACGAACGCTGGACCAGACGTATACCGAAGAACCGGCCCAGGACGGCGAGCGCCTGGTCACGCTCCGCCGCGTGGGCAAGGTGGCCGTGGTCGGCACGATCTACCACACCCCCGCCGCCGCCCACGAGGACTTTCCCGCGGTCCAGGTCCTGGCCGACCTGTTGACGCGCCAGCCTTCCGGCCGGCTGTACAAGGCCCTGGTGGAAACCAAGAAAGCCAGCAAAGTCTCCGGCTCTGCCTACGCCTGGCACGACCCCGGCATCCTCGAAATCCAGGCCCAGGTTCAAGACGCCGTCAAGCCGGAAGTAGTCCGCGCTATCCTCCTCGAACAACTCGAACAGATCGCCAAGAATCCGATCACCGAGGCCGAGGTCACGCGGTCGAAGCAGCGCCTGAAGGCCCAGCGCAATCGGGCCATGCGCAGCAGCAAGCGCATCGCCATCGAGCTGAGCGAATGGGCCGGCGCCGGCGACTGGCGGCTTTTGTTCCTGCACCGCGACCGCGTGGCCAAGGTCACCAAAGACGACGTGCAGCGCGTGGCCGGCAAGTACCTGGTTCGCAGCAATCGCACCCTGGGGATGTTCCTGCCCACTACCCAGGTCGTCCGGGCCAACATTCCGCAAACGCCTTCGGTGATTGACCTGGTCAAGAATTACAAGGGCGGCCCGCCTTTGGCCGAGGGCGAGCCGTTCGATCCGACGCCGGCCAATATTGAAAACCGCACCAAGCGCTGGCAACTGCCCGGCGGCCTCAAGGTCGCCCTTTTGCCCAAGAAGACCCGCGGCGAAAGCGTCGTCGGCTCTCTGGCCCTGCATTTCGGCAGCGAAAAATCCCTGGCCGATTGCGTCACCGCCAGCGAATTCCTCGGCCCCATGATGCTCCGCGGCACCAAGAACCTGACCCGCGAGGAGATTCAGGAACGTCAGGATGCCCTGGAAGCCAGCCTCAGCGCCAGCAGCGATACGGGCACGCTGCGCTTCTCCTGGCAGGCCAAGCGCCAGTCCGTGCCCGATCTGCTCGATCTCCTCCGCGAGGTCCTCCGCGAACCCATCTTCCCGGAAAAGGAATTCGACGTGCTCCAGCGCCAGACCCTGCAAGATCTACTGGAAACCGCCACCGATCCGCAGGCGCTGGCCTTTCGCACCTTGACCCGGAAACTGCACCCCTATCCCAAGGACAATATTCGCTACCGGCCGACGTTCGACGAAGAAATGGCCGCCGTGAGAAAGACCACCCGCGATCAGGTGGCCCGGCTTTATCGCGAACAAGTGGGCGGCACGGCCGGCGAGCTGGTCCTGGTCGGCGACTTCGACCCGGACGCCGTGGCGAAAAAACTCGAAAGCATTTTCGCAGACTGGAAAACGAAAACCCCCTACCAACGCATCGACCGGGCCGCCAACATCAAGGTCCCCGGCGGCAAGGAAACCCTGCAAACACCCGACAAGGAAAGCGCGACCTATGCCGCCGGCCTGACCTTTGTCTTGAAAGACATCGATCCCGATTATCCCGCCCTGGTCCTGGGCAATTACCTCCTGGGCGGCAGCGGCACCTCGCGCCTGTTCGAGCGGCTGCGGCAAAAAGAAGGCTTCTCTTACTCGGTGGGCTCAATGCTTTCTGCTTCGGCCCGCGATCCGTACAGCCTGTTCCTTATCTATGCCGAATGCAACCCGGAAAACATGGACAAGTCCGACAAGGCGGCCCTGGAGGAACTGCGGCAGGTCTTGGCCAAGGGCGTCAGCGCCGCCGAGCTCCAGGACGGCAAGAAAGGTTATTTGCAGGAGCTGCAAGTCCAGTTCGCCAGCGACCGCAACCTGGCCGGCCTGTTGCGCCAGGGCCTGGAGTTGGGCCGCACCTTCGCCTACTACGCCGACCTGGAAAAGAAGATCAACGCCCTGGCCGTGGCCGACGTCAACCGCGCCCTCGTCCGCTACGTGACCGCGGACCGCCTGGTCATCGTCCGCGCCGGCGATTTCACCAAGAAGGGCAAAGAGAAAAAGTGACCGGCCTTGCTTGCCGTTTTTGCGCTCGCAGTATCCGGGCCAAGGATGGCTGGTTTTCCGGGGTTCCGCATTGGCTTGCCGTTGCGTCCCCCCACGCCGGAGTCGGAGTGAAGCCCGGCCGGAACCGACCTGGACGGACCGGGCACGAGATGCGGATTCATGGTGAATCTCCTGGCGCGAGTGGAAAAGCCGACCAAGTCCAAAACCTGCGCCAGCTCCTGGCCGACAAGCAGCTCTTGCTCGACACGAAGCCCGCGATGCTTCCGTGCGTCACTGTTCCCGACCTCGCTACGCTTAATGCCGGCCGCACGGCGTGCGGGGAGAACTAAAACAACCGAATCCCGCGGTGTCGCCGGCCGTGAAGTCGCTTCGCGACTCAGCAAACCTTACACGCTAGCTAGCCCCTCAGAGAAAGGAAAAATGTGGGGAAAAATCAGCGCGCCTCTTGACAGGAAAGGCCATATATGTGTTTTTCTATTGTTTCCGGGCCAGGTACGGAGCAAGCCGGCGGCTGGACTCCAGCGCCAGGCGGATATCCGTTTCGCTTATCGTGACAGGCCTGAAGTTTTGTTGCGTGGCTCTTTGGTTCCATTGGTATCGGCCAAACGCAGCAAACGCAATTAAACGAATTCTTTGGAAAGTGCGAACAGAACTCCACCGGAGAGTTTCCCTGGCATATCAAGGCCGCTTTTTTTTGGGAACAAAGTCAGCCTCTTTCGGATTAGCGGGAACTTGGGGAATTTGGTCGCGGGCTC
>CAZFGM010000780.1:0-3294 GCA_964518515.1 uncultured Alcaligenaceae bacterium
GGCGCCGTGGTAATGGCCAAACGGCAGCCATTTACCACCGGCGGGTCTTCTCCGCTGCGCAATCCGGACATCAGCCAAACCTCGATGGCATCGACGAGGTTCTGCCGGGCCTCCTCGAAGGTGGCCCCTTGCGTCAAGCAGCCAGGCAAATCGGGTGCCTCGGCCACGATCACATCGAGCTGCTCTCCCTTCTCATAGACGGCATTCTTGAGGACCTCGGCCATGTAGTCCGGGAGGCTGCCGCGGCGGGGAGATTTCTTGCTCATGAATCGGCCCTCCTAAAATCTCTGGTGTCCGGAGGCTGGCCCGCGCCAAAGAAACTCCCGAACCACACAGGTTACCTGTCAAGTAGTCTAGCCGAAAGCTTGAGGGTCTCGAAGACAAGTCCGATTTTTTTTTTGCAAGTCGCCTGCCCAGCTTTTAGATAAGACACGTTCGCGCAAAAAGGGGCTGGCAAAGTAACGTCGCCCGGATTATCCTGGGGAAAGCAAGAGTGTCCGGAACCGTTGTCGTTGGAGGCGCAACCCGTGCCCGTTCGCGTTTATTGCCCGCATTGCATCAGCGCTTGCCTGGTGGCAGACCAGCACCTTGGCGGAGCTGTGCGCTGCCAGAAATGTGGCCAGACTTTTACTGCCCATCGGGTGCTTCAGGGCGAATTGCCGAGCACCGAGCCCATTCCGGCCACGGCCGGGGCGCTGCGCATGGGGATTGCCGGTCTGACTTCCACGGGCAAGCAGCGCAGCTCGAATGAAGATACTTTTCTCATTCAGCAATTGACCTGGTTCGAGACCCAGAATTACCAGCTGGCCTTGATTATCGTTGCCGACGGTGTGGGGGGCCACTCCGCCGGCGATGTGGCGGCGCGGCTGGTGATCCGCACCGTCGGCAACGCCCTGGCTCCTGTCCTGTGCGGGGCCCTGAGCGGCAAATTCGACAACGTCACGCGCCGAGGCCTGGCCGCTTCCATCGAAGGAGCGCTGAAAAACGCCAACCAGGCCGTCCGAAGCCAGGCTGGCAGCAATCCGCGCTTCAAAGGAATGGGCGCCACCGCGGCGGTCGCCATCATTTGGAACGGGCGGGTGGTGATCGGCCATGTCGGCGATTGCCGCGTTTATCATTTTAGTCGCGGCGCATTGAAACAGGTCACCAACGATCAGACCCTGGTCGGCCGCATGGTCGAGCTTGGCCAATTGACCCCCGAGGAGGCCCGGACGCACCCCGCCCGCAACCAGGTCAGCCAGGCCATCGGCGTGCGCACCGCTTTGGATCCCGCACATTACAAGTTGAAGCTGGTTCCCGGCGATTGGCTGCTCGTTGCCTGCGACGGGCTGCACAGCCAGGTCAGCGACGACGTCATTCAAGCAACGTTCAAGAAAGCGCCTCCTTCCGCGTACCTGTTGACTTCGCGCCTGGTGGACCTGGCAAACCAAGCGGGGGGAAATGATAACTGCACCGTGGTTTCGGTGCGCTGCTATTGACAGGCCAAAACTGTCGAGTGCCGAGCGCAGGTTGGCTTTTCCAAGTCTGCTTTTCCTTTGATTTCGCGGCAGCCAATGATTCAGCGATCTTGCGGTTGAAGCGGATCCTATCACGAGCGCGGCCTTCTGTACGCCGGGCGCGGAGAAACCGACCTGGCTCTGGCCGATTATGCCACGGCCTTGCGGCTCCAGCCCGCTTTTCCCGCCGCCTACGTTGATCGGGCCAGGGCCCTGAGCCGGTCGGGCAACCTGGTTGAAGCCCGCGCCGATTGCGAGCTGGCGCTCCAGCACGATCGCCAGCAGGCCCCGGCCTATCTGGTGCGCGGCAGCGTCCTGGCCCAGCAAGGCCAGTTCGCTGGCGCCATCGAGGACTTCCGTCTGAAGTAGCGCTCCAGTTCAGGCAGGTAATTTTTGGAATCGGACAGGCGGCGCAGGTGGGCGGGCGCACGCGCCAGCCGGCGGGCGCTACTGGGTCCGCCCATGTGAACGGACGCGATCTTTGGCGAGGCTTGGGCGAACAACTTGACGGGGAGATCGCCCAGGCGCGCGAGCGGCTGAAGCGGGCGACGAGAAAGGGCACGCCGTGAGCGAAGCGCTTTGCTAAAATAGGAATGCAAAAGATCAAAGCCCAATCACGAATCTGTTAAGACCAGGAGGAAGCGATGGCCGAGACGACGAGTTGATCAAGGCAATCAAGAAAGTCGCCGCCGCGCCCAGGCTAGCGACAAGTTACTTCAGTTTCTGGAAGACCTCTGAGATTCCGAATTTCGATACGGCACGCCAAGTGTTCAATCGCTCCTGCCGGCGAAGGTTTTCCTTCCGGTCAGAAACCGGATGCCGAAGTTCAGCAGCATGACGATGGTCAGCAGCAGGAGGGCGGCGGCCCAAGCCTGGCGATGCCAGTCCTCGTAGGGGCTGTTGGCGTAATTGAAAATGTAGACTGGCAATGACGGCGTGTAATCGCCGAGCGAACGCGGCCAGTAGGAGTTCATTCCAGCGGTCAAAAGGAGAGGGGCGGTCTCGCCGATGATGCGGGCGATCGCCAGGAATACAGCCGTGACGATTGCCGGCAGTGCGGCCGGCACCGTCACGCGTACCAGCGTTTGCCATTGGTTGGCGCCCAGGGCGTAGCTGGCCTGGCGCAACGAAGAGGGGACCAGCTTCAGCGCTTCCTCCGAGGCGCGCATGACGATGGGGACCATCATGATGGCGAGGGCGAAGACGCCGGCCCAGCCGTAAAGGCCCGGTGCGCCCAACAAACTGTGCGACGTGCGTACGATCAGCGTGAAAGCAAAAATACCGATGACAATGGAAGGAACCCCCCCAAGTAGCTCGCCAATGAAACGTAGCGCCGGCGCTAGCGCTCGATGGCGATATTCGGTCAGGTAGATGGCCGCGAGCAAGCCGATTGGGACGGCCAGCAGCGTCGCAGCGCCCACCAGCATGGCACTGCCGACGAGGGCATGGGCCATGCCGCCGCCGGGTTCACCGACCGGCCTGGGCAGGTTGACGAAGAACTCCCAGCTAATGGCGCCAACTCCTTGGTAGACGAGATAGCCGAGAATCAGGAACAGCGGCCCTAGAGTCACGACCAGGCACAGGCATAGGACAACCGTCATCGTCCGGTTGATCCATCGTGCGAAAGCGCTGCTTTTTTCCAACCCACCTGGGACACCTGGCTCGTCGGCTGGGGTAGCACGATCGGGAGACCGTGCCAGAACGTCGCTCTTTTGGCTCTTCCAGGGCCATTGGAAAAACCCGGACGACGAGCCGACCCGACCGACGCGCCAGATCAAGAGGCGGGCCAGAGAATTGA
>CAZFGM010000781.1:0-3292 GCA_964518515.1 uncultured Alcaligenaceae bacterium
GCAAAGGCTGAAGCCAAACAGCGAGAAACCCCGTGAACGGGGTTCAAACGAGCGGAGAAGTCCCACCCGCCGTAAACGGCGGGCCTAAACCGCTGGCGCGGAAAGCCCCGTGAACGGGGCTGAAACGCCACTTCAACCCGACTGCTTTCCTACAGGCGAAAGGCGGAGCACAATGCGACACTGGATCGCGGGCTGAAACGCCACTTCAACCCGACTGCTTTCCTACAGTCTCGAAATTTTTTCGATTTGGATGCCGTACCTGGACAAAGCCAACTTCCGGGAACTTTTCGGGGCCTTTCCCCTTCTAAAAAGAAGGACCGGTTATGATCCCCAGAAGCCTAGGCGCGGTGCTGAAAACGGGGTGGATGCCGCTGGCGATCCTGGGGATGGTGCTTCTCCTCCCGCCAACGCGGGCCCAAAACAAGGAGGTTAAGGAACCCGAGCACCCGGAAATCTGGTTTCCCCAGGAAAAACAGCGCGCGCAAGCGGCGTCCGCCGCCTTGATGGTATCCTTGCGAAACCCTTTTGCCACGGTCCTGCTCTGCCATGACCAGAAAGTCTGGGGGATCGAGGAAGCTGACAAGGAGGACGTGCCGTTCGTCGGCCAGTTCGCTCCCTCGCTGGACCGTCCGGAAGTGCTGGCGTGCCTGAAGGCCATGCACCGCCGGCCCATGCCGGACGACCGCAAGGGCCCCTTGAGGCCCGAGCAGCGTGATTTTATCGTCCTGTATGCCGAGGCCCTGTGGCAGGCCAAGCGCGTGCCAGCCGAAGTTTTGGCCCGCACCGCCCTGGAGCATGTAACCTTCGGCCACCTGTACGACCAGCCCGAACTCTACTGGGGAAAAATCATCACCTTGCCCGGCAAGCTGGTCCGCGTTAGCAAGGAACCGACGTTTCCCTCGGCCAAGAAAAAAGGGGTCCCCCACTACTACACGGGTCATATGTTTTCCGCCACCAAGGGGGCCCACGCCGTGGGACTGGCATTCGCCCATTTGCCTGTAGGAGTCAAGATCGCCGAAAACCTGCGGCCCGAGTTGCAGGTTACTTTTCATGGGTATTTCCTGGGGTTAGTCAAATACCGCGGGGCCGACGGCAAGGATCGGGTGACCCCGCTGCTGGTCGGCCGGATGGTGCGGCCGGCCGTTCCGCTGGCCCAAACCAGTCCCTGGGCGCGGCTGGGCTCCCTGGTCCTGTACGGCATTCTGGGTACTCTTACCGTCGTCGTCCTCCTGGTGGTGGGGTTGAACTTATGGTTTCGCAAAGGGGACCGCGAAGTGCGCGACCGCCTGGCCCGGATTCAGGCCGAGCGGACCGTGCAGGCGCTGGAGCACGCCGAAAACCTGGAGGCCCTGCAGAAGACCGACGGCAACGGCTTGTTCACCGACCTGCCGAATAAGCCCCCGGGGGAAAAATAAAGCTGTTTTTCCGTTGCATCCCGCGAATCGGTTAGTGGATAATATACCTTGAGGGATTTTTTACAGAGGTGTAGGTCAGCCTTTCCAGGCTGACCCTGGTTGCCTTGACTTTGGGCGCTCTGGGTCAGGCTGGAAAGCCTGACCTACCAATTCATTGCAAAGCCGAGGTGGGAGGAACGATCGATCATGGCCACGCCAAACGTCAAAGCCCGCCCCGCGCCGCTGGTGGTGCGACGTGAACCCCAGGGCGGCGGCGAATCCTGGTTTCTCTTGATCGCCGTCCTGTGCAGCATCTTGATTAACGGCGGCCTGCTGGGAGGAGGCTATCTTCTCGCTAAAAGTACAACCTCCTCGGAAAAAAAGGACACCGAAGCCATTGTCGAGGACGAAGACGTTGTCAAATCCACGGCGAAGACGGAAAAACTTCCCGAGTCCAACGATCCGTTTACCACCACGGACGAAGATCCGACCCGGCAGGAGTTTCATACCGATATCAAGTACGACTCGGAGCGGATCGCCGAAATTTCCATGCCCGGCCTGACCGATCCCAGCGCCCAGATCGGCATGCCAAGCGGCAGCCCGGACGCCCTGCCCACCAGTATGCCGTTGCCGTTGGGGGTGAGCGGCATCGGCCAAGGGGGGGCCATCGCCGGTCCGGACCCGGGCAATTTCGCCTTGGGCCCGCCCGGCGGGTCCACGCGCGGTCTGCCGGCCGGCGGTTCCATCTTCGGCCGCAGCGGCGCCACCAAGAAATGGGCCCTGGAGCGCGGCGGCGGCACCGGCCCCTCCGAAGCCGCCGTAACGCGCGGCCTGCGCTGGCTGGTCATGAATCAGCGCGTCGATCCTAAGTACGGCGACGGCTATTGGGAACTGGGAAGCCACGACATTGCAGGCACCGCTTTCGGCTTGCTTCCCCTGTTGGGTTCGGGACATACCCACAAACCAAAGAAGGGAAACCCCTACGACAAACCGATTGAAAAGGCCCTGGCCTTCTTGATGCGCAAGCAGGACAAGAAAACCGGCAAGTTCAGCGGCAACATGTATGAGCACGGCCTGGCCACCATCGCCATCTGCGAAGCCTACGGGCTGAGCCAGGACCCCATCCTCCGCCGGCCCGCCCAGATGGGCGTCAATTTCATCAAAAGTGCTCAGCACTCGGAAGGCGGCTGGCGCTATTCTCCAGGCCAGGCCGGTGACACCTCAGTCGTTGGCTGGCAGGTCATGGCCCTCAAAAGCGCGCAGATGTGCGGCCTGGATGTTCCCGAAGCCGTCATGCGGAAGGCTCAGCACTTCCTCGATTCGGTGTGCGATCCGGGCAACGAAGGCTACGGTTATGCCAGCCGTGGTTCTTCCAATACCATGACCGCGGTGGGCCTGCTTTGCCGGCAATACCTGCAATCCTGGGGCCCGAAAAATAAACGCATGATCGACGCCGTGGAAAACCATCTCAAAAGGACGCCGCCGCCCGCCGGCCAGCCCAAGAATATGTATTACTATTACTACGCCACCCAAGTCATGCACCACTTCGGCGGCCAGGCCTGGAAAGAATGGAACGATAAAATGCGCGAGGCCTTGATCGCCTCCCAGGACAAGAGCGGCCGCGTGGCCACCGACGGCAGCTGGGACTCAACCGGCGACAGCCACAGCGCCGGCCGCCTCATGACCACCTCCCTGTGCTTGCTCACCCTCGAGGTTTATTACCGCCATCTGCCCTTGTACTACCGGGATTCGGGCAAATAACTTTTTCTCACGTACAAATTCAAGCCGGCTTCCCCGGCTTTTTTTCTTCTCTTTCTACTTCTCTTTCTGCACTTTCTGAAATAAACCTTAGTTCCCCCTTTCGAGGGTGAAATTGATCTTTATTAAAAATGGCTCTT
>CAZFGM010000782.1:0-3290 GCA_964518515.1 uncultured Alcaligenaceae bacterium
GCCGGACACCAAAAGGATGTCACGGATGCCGGCGGCGACCAATTTTTTCAGCGGATGGTACACCATCGGGTACGGGCCGACCGGCAAGAGATGCTTGTTGGTCACGCGGGTAAGTTCCCCCAAGCGCGTGCCTTTACCGCCCGCCAGAATGATGCCACAATAGGTTGGGTTCATGAGTGCAATCGGCATTTTTCAATTGGAATCTGGTTCCCAAACTCTGTTTGGGAACCAGATTCCGCGAAACTCCATTTCGCTATCCGGTGCGAAACAGAGTTTCGCGGTCTGGCGTTCCCAAACAGAGTTTGGGAACGAGGCTGGGAAAACCTCAGGTCTTGCCAATCCCAGTTTCCTGCGGAACGGGGTGCAAGACTGTGTCCTCCTCCCCCAGCGAGGGAATCCGGGTCGGCGGCGAAAGTGCTGGCGGCGCCGCCTCCGCCGGCAAGCGCGCCGCCAGGGCCATGGCCACCGTCACCAGACCCAAAGTGACAAAGCTAAGCCCCAGGCTGGCCAGGTGCCACAGGGCGAATTCCTTCCTGGCGGACAGCATGGCCTGGTGCTGGCTTTCCGTGGCCTTGGCGCCGGCCTGCAAGTACGCATTCATGGCCTGGTTTCGCGGCTCCCGCAGCTCGACCACCTGGCGTTCCAGGGCCCAGCCGATCAGCACGGTCGCCAGGGCCGTGATCAACAGCCAGCCGCGCGCCTGATGCGCTTTTTCGCGCGGATGCGATCTCGACCAGCTCAGGCAGGTCGCCGTCGCCAGCAGACCACATATTCCCTGAAGGGGGAAGAACCAATCGAACAGGGGGCCGACCGTGGCCCCGGCGGCGCGCGAGCCCTGTTCTTTCGGCCCGTCGGGATGGTTGGCGAAGACGGTGCCTTCAAGCGGAAACCAGTTGGGCCGCTCCTTATTCGCGCCGATGGTTTCGAAGGTGTGAAAGATCGACACCGTCACGACCAGAAGAAAAAAGGCGGCGCTGCCGAACCACAGACCCAGGGCCAGGACGTGAGCGGTTTTGTTGAACTGGATCATGGCACGAGACTCCTGCAAACGGTTTTCGGTGCCGTGAAGGAGGCGTTGGATGTTGGCCCGGTGCCGCAGAAAAACCAGGCCGGCGGCCAGCAAGCAAAAGGAAGTCGTCATCCAGTGGCCGTCGGCGAAGGGCGCCGGCGTCCCCAGCACACGGACGGCACACAACATCCCGGCCGCCGCCAGCGAGGCCAGCGACACCGTGCGGCTGGCACAGACCACGGCGACCCAGGCCAGCAAAGCGGCCAAGGCCGGCCCCGGCACCAGCACCATTACGACGCCGGCGCCGGTGGCCACTCCCTTGCCGCCGCGAAAACGCAGGTACGGGGGAAACAGATGGCCCAGAAACGCCGCCAACCCGGCCCCGACGGCAAACACTTCTCCGGGCAGCCAACCCAGATCCGCGGCGGGAATCTGATTTTGGACCCACAGGGCGATAAAGACCGGCACGGCCCCTTTGAGAAGGTCCAGGACGAAAACCAGGATGCCAAATCGTCGTCCCAGCACCCGGCCGACATTGGTGGCCCCGATGTTGCCGCTGCCCTGGTCAAAGATATTCACCCCGCGCCCGCGGGCCACCAGGAAACCAAACGGCACGCCGCCGAGCAGGTATGCACCAATGATGGTCCCAAGCAACAGAATTAGGGGCATAGCCTTGAGCATAAGGAAGGAACCAGTTTCAAGTAAAGGTAATTCCTTCCTTGCTTGCGTTTAGCGTTTGCCGAATCTCGCCGGAATCGAAATCGAAGCCCTCTTTTTTCTTCGAGTTTTCCCTTGCCGCTTGATACAGTAATTCTAACACGACCGGCTTACGCCGCTTACGCCTCGACGCTCGCCTCGAAGGGGAAATCATGTTCCTGCGGATGGCCAAACGCCTCCTGGTCGAAACCGACAAGCGCCTGTTGTGGAAGCTCTTTTGGAACATGGGCCTTGGAGGCATCCTGTCGCTCCAGCGGCACAAGGCCCGCCTCAAGCGCGGCCAGGTCTTTCCCCCCTTCCTCTACGTCTCCATTATCAATAGCTGCAACCTCCGCTGCCAGGGCTGCTGGGTCGATGTCGCCGCCAAGATGGAGGCGATGGCTCCCGAGGCCTTCCACCAAATGGTCCGCGAAGCCAGGGCCATGGGCAACGTCTTTTTCGGCATCGTCGGCGGCGAGCCGTTCATGCACCCGCGGCTCTTCGATCTCCTCGAGCCGCACCCCGATTGTTACTTCCAGATCTTCACCAACGGTCAGTTCATCACCGAGGACAAAGCGAAACGCCTGCGCAAGCTCGGCCATGTTACGCCCCTCATCAGCGTCGAGGGCAACGAAATCATCAGCGATAGGCGGCGCGGCCGGCACGGCGTCCTCAGCAAGACCATGCAGGGCGTCTGCAACAGCGTCAAGCACAAGGTCTTCACCGGCGTCTGCACCAGCCTGTGCCAGTCCAACTTCGACCTGCTCAGCGAAAAGTGGCTCGACCGCTTGATCGACCTGGGCGTGATGTACACCTGGTTTCACGTCTACCGCCCGATGGGGCCGGACGCCAATCCGCAGCTCTGCCTGACGCCCCAGCAGCAGCTCGAGGCCCGTAAGTTCGTGGTCGAGATGCGGGCGAAGAAGCCGATCATCATCATCGACGCCTACTACGACGGCGCGGGCCGGGCCCTGTGCCCCGCCGCCACCGGCTTCACCCACCACATCAATCCCTGGGGCGACATTGAGCCTTGCCCCATCGTGCAGTTCACCAAGGAATCGATCCACGCCGGCGAGACCGATAGCCGGTCGCTGAAAAACAAGTTCCTGCAATCCGCTTTTCTCCGCGACTTCCGCGCCCTGTCGCAAGAAACCACGCGCGGCTGCATTGTCCTGGAACGGCCGGACCTGTTGAAACAGCTCGTCGAGCGACATGGCGCCCGCGACGCCACCGTCCGCGGAACGGCCCTGGCCGAGCTGGCCGCCCTACAGACGCGCTCCTCGCAGTATAATCCCGGCCACGAAATCCCCGAAAAAAACTGGCTCTACCGCCTGGCCAAGCGCTTCTGGTTCAATGATTTCGGCGTCTACCAGGGACACGATCATAGCCAAACCGCGGCACCGGGATTGTTGAAGTAACCAAGTTTTTTTTTCTAATAAAACCGGCTCCCAATGAACTGGTTCTTTGAATTTTGCAACATGTGGGGAAACGCGGCCAGTGTCCTCGGCCTCGCCATCACGCTGGTGGGATTCGGCATTATTCTGCGTGGCCAACGGCGAACCCATTTTGCCATTCGGGAAGCTTT
>CAZFGM010000783.1:0-3287 GCA_964518515.1 uncultured Alcaligenaceae bacterium
TGTGTGGGGAAACCTATTACAAGTCCAATCTCACAGACTCTTGGAAAAGCTGCAGAGGGACGACTAAGCGCGACTAATCGGGGTATCCTATGGCCCGAAAAACCGACGGTGAAAAAATCGATGAATTGGAAAAACTGCTGGCCAAACTCATCCAGCGTGTGGATTCATGACCTCGGGAGACCAGAGGAAAATCGAGGAAGCGAGCAATGCGCTCAACGACCGGCTTTTGAATTTCGCCTACTTGCTGTAGGCTGAAAGGAGTTTTTATGCACAGGAATTTTCCGATGAACGTGATCTATAGCGATGAAGTCAGGAACGAAGGGGAATTGCAGCGGGCGACCAAGGTCCTCGAAGAAGTGATCGGCCGCTCGTTCGAGAAATATACTGCCGAATGGGACAAGACAGCCGATGGCAATGGACGGTCCAATTTCCGCTTGCGGTTATCGGACCGGACAGGCGAAATCCGCGCCGAATTCGCGCCGGCTGAGTTTCAGAATCAATCGCATTTGCGCCGCCGCCTCATCCGTTTATGGGGCGATCTCCTGGAAATCCGTTCGCATAAGCTGCTGGACGATTTGATGGGAGATGCGGAGGAATGACATGGCTCGCAAGACCGACGGAGAAAAGATCGATGAGTTAGAGAAGTTAGTGGCAGCCTTGATTGAACGCGTGGACAATTTGCGCAAGGATGTTGACGCCGCCGATGCAGCGAGGCGAATCACCCTGGTTGAGCATCAGCTTGCCGAGCTGAAAAAGAATCAAGAAAAGTGGGGACAAAGAATTTGGATGATTGTGGCGCCGCTTGTCGCCGCGATTATTGGCAGTCTTCTCACTTATCTGTTGAAACCTTGACAGAGAAACAAGGAGACCAAGGCTCGCAGACTCGCCTTGGAGGGCCCAAGCAATGCCGCGCTGTCCGCAGTGCAATAAGAACCTGCTGGAAATCGTCGCGCGCTGCCCGAGCTGCCAGGCGGACCTGAGCCTGTTGATGGATTACGTGAGCCATTTGCAGGGCGGTTTGGACCGGGCGGAAAACCTGACGCGGGATGGCAAGCTGGATCAGGCCGTCTGGGCCTACCTGGAAGTGCTCGAAGTCGATCCGGACAATCCCTCGGCCCGGCGCCAGGTCGGCCGGGTGGCCACGGCGGTGCGACAATTCGATGTCACCGCCCCGGGGCGGCGCTGGGCCCTGGGCCTGAATCCCTTTCCCGGCAGTTTTGGCCTGACCTGGCTGCGGGCCGGTTTTTTCCTGCTCGTGCTTTTTGGCGTATTCAGCCTGGGGTATGTTCTCGGGACCTATTACGACCCCACTTCCCAGGGAGAGAGCCCACCGAAGATAATTAAACCAGATAAACCTCCCGCGACCATTGGCCTTCCACGGAAATAACGTAATCGTTCACTGCCGTTGGAATGCGCAGGTAGCCAGCCGCTCATGGCCATCTTTGGATTGACCCGGCCAAGGCGCTGTAATCGCACCCATCCGGCCATAGAGATCGAAATGGGTCTGTCCCTGTCCGCCTTCGGCCAGGGCGGCCGGCCGGGGGTTCGGCCGGGCCCGGTCGGTGATTGTGCTGTATTGCTGGGGCGGCATGAGCCATCTGGGACCTCAAGCCCGATGCCCCGGCTTGAACCCCGCCCACGCCGATTTTTCCCATTGCGAAATAGGCAAACCCCAGCCATTTAATTTAAGCTCGACCTGAGACTTATTTCCTAGCCGGCAGGAGAAGGCTCTCGACACCACGATTTCCTTGGATTAGGATAAAGTCGCCCTGGTGCTGGAGGAAAGGAACAACCGCTACCCAGCCCAGAGAGCGCCCGACTTTGGGAGAATCCTCATGGGCCGCCTTCGTCACACGCGCCGGGAAATTTTCCGCCTGAGTCTCGGCGCCCTGGGGCTGTCCCTGCCCGCCTATCTGGGCTTGCGCTCGGCTCGCGCGGCCAGCCGAGGTTTCGGCCAGGCCCGCTCGGTCATCGTCCTGTATTGCTGGGGCGGCATGAGCCATCTCGATACCTGGGACCTCAAGCCCGACGCCCCGGCGGAATATCGCGGCGAGTTTCGGCCCATCGCCACGGACACGCCCGGCATTCGTCTGGGCGAACACCTGCCGCTCTTGGCCCGGCAAACTCGCCACCTGGCCATCGTGCGTTCGATCCATCACAACTCGTCGGCTCATGGCAAGGGCATGTACTGGAACTTCACCGGCCATGCCCCGGTGCAGGCCGAGGCGGCGGTGAATCAGCCACCGGCGCGGCAGGACTGGCCGAGCCTGGGCGCCATGGTAGCCCGCTTCCGGTCGGCGCCGGCAGGGTTTCCGCCCGCCGTGCAGATCCCTTATCCGATGGTGGACAACAACACCTTGCAGGCCGGCGAAAACGCCGGCTTTCTCGGCCTGGCCCAGGACCCGGTCATTGTCCGGCCGGACCGCGGCCGCGCCTGGGGCGGCGTGTCGCGCGATCTGGGCGCCTTGGTGCTGCGCCGCGCCGACGGTGTCGATCTTGGCCGCGTGCACGCTCGCCAGGCCCTGGCCGGACGCATCGATCAGCACTTTCCCGCGGCTAGCGGCTATCGCTCTTACGAGCATTTCCGCCAGCTGGCTTCTGATATTCTGCTCAGCCCGCGCGTGCAGGCGGCTTTCAATCTCGATCTGGAGCCGCAGCCGGTGCGCGAGCGCTACGGCACTCATCTATGCGGCCAGAGCGTGCTCTTGGCCCGGCGCGTGAGCGCGGCCGGCGTGCCGGCGGTCACCGTCATTTGCTCCGCCGGCGATTTGAACGGCTCCTCCGGCGATCACTGGGACACGCATGGCCAGAACTTTGTCCGGCTCAAGAGAGATATGCTGCCGCCGTTCGACCGAGCGGCCAGCGCCCTGGTGCAAGACCTGGCGGACCGCGGCCGCCTGGACCAAACGCTGGTGGTGTTCCTGACGGAATTCGGCCGCACGCCGCGCATCAACGGCAGCGCCGGCCGCGACCATTTCCCCAACTGCTATTCGGTAGTCCTGGCCGGCGGCGGCATCCGCGGCGGCCAAATCTTCGGCGCCTCCGACCGCATCGCCGCCGCCCCCTACGATTTCCCCTGCCGCCCCAACGACCTGCACGCCACCATCTTCCACGCCCTCGGCATCGACCCCGACGCCCACCTCCTGGACCACACCGGCCGGCCGTATCCCCTCAGCGATGGCCGGGTGTTGCCGTTGTTTTAGGAAATAGATTCGATTCATGTTTGCCCCCTGCCGGCTTTGCAACGAATTAGTAGGTCGGGCTTTCCAGCCCGACCTGAACCGCCC
>CAZFGM010000784.1:0-3281 GCA_964518515.1 uncultured Alcaligenaceae bacterium
CCGTGGTCGGAGTGCGGAACATGTGGGTGTAGGTTCCGGTTTCGGCGGCATAGTAGGCCGGCTGGCCGGCGTCGTCCACTTCCTTGACCAGGACCAGGTCCAGGGCCTTGTATTCCTTGCCGCTGGCGGACTTGGCCCATAGCCGCGCCTGGCTGGCTTTGACATGCCAGTCGTCGTGCACCACCCAACGGGCTTCGCCCGCCTTCACATCGACCACCACCGCCTTGGCGGATTCGTCCGGCCGGGCGGGGAACCAGACCCATTCCTTCTTATCGGTCAAGGTCAGGTATTGCACCCACACGCGCACCGGCTCGCTGGTGTCGTTAAACAGGTAGAGAAAACGAGTGCGGCGGACCGCCTGCTGGTTGGCGTAATCGATTTCCAGGGCCTGGTTGATGGCCTCGCGATCTTCCATGGTCAGGCCGCGGTCGCCGACCAGCATCCCGGAAAGACTTTCCCGGTCCAAGGCGGACAGCTTATCCCCGGATAACACCTTGTTGAACGCGTCTTTTTCCTTGGCGCTCATAGTACCCTGGTACTTGTTGTAGATTGCTTCAATGGTTCGCCGTTGTCTCGGCGGCAGCATCTGAAAGCCCGGGACAACCACGGGGTTCTTTGGCAGGGACAGGGTTTTGGTCCCATTCGCCAGGAGATTGGGATTGACGTTTAAATTCCTGCCGGGGGGGATAGTTCCGCGCGTGGCGAAATTCGTGGTTCCGCGCGGCAGGACCAGAGGAGTGGTTTGTTTTTTAAAGGCATTGAAATTGGCGGGGGTTTTAAAAACCGAGGCCGAGGATTTCTTGTCCGCAAAACTAGCCGGCGCAATGGTCGCCAGGCCCACGAGACTTGCCCCAAAAACGATGGTCATCCGGGTCATGATGGTCTCCTGAAAGTTATCCCCTCATTGCGGCGAAAGGCGGCCCAAGACTGGTTCCGGTTTTGAACGCAGAAACCAAAGGGACTTGCGCCGGGAACAGCTTTTCAGAATTGGAAGAGCAAACGCCGTTCCTTTCGCAAAGCATCCTCCACAACTACCGCCCAACCTTTCGATGAAGCATGCCCGTACCGATCCATTTCGCGACGGGTTTGATCGGTATGACTGGCGATTTAATTCATTGCCACATAGTGATTTGCACGCGAATTGCCTTCGTGCCGATCAATTTTTCGCGAGAGGGAACAATTGCTCCCGGCTGACTGCTCAAAAGCGTCAGGTTATTGCTACCCAAGGATGTTTGTACCCTTGAAAACGTCATCGGTTTGATAACGTCATGTGCTGATTTGATAGCACCTTTTTCCGGGAGTTGCCCCGGGAGAAACCGTTGGTGAATGGTTTTTCGCTTCCTCCCGTAGTAGGATATTCTTTACGGTTACGCCGGTTACGCGGTGTATTTTTTGGGGGGCTATGTTGTGAAAACCGCTTGCACGATCCTGGGACTGATCCTTATAGCGGGACTGCCCGCCGCCGGCCAGCCAAAGAAGGAAGTCCGCTTTCTCGATCCGATTAACGTCACCGTGCCGCACATCGGCACGGATAAGTCGGTCAAGTATGACTTCGACATCGTCTACGTCCGCACGCCGCGCAAGGGAGACAAGGCCCGCAGCCTGTGGACCGAGATCGCTCATCCGGCCATCATGGATGCCGGCGGCGATTTGATGCTCTTGCACCCAGACGGCTCGGAAGAGGTGCTCGTCAAGGGCGGCGACGACGGCTCGGTCACCGATCCGTACGTGTCCTTCGACGGCGCGTGGGTTTATTACTCCCATCTCAAGGGACTGAAGGGCACCAGCCAGCACGGCCAGTCGCCGCTGGCCGGCGCGGACATTTTCAAGATCCACGTCAAGTCGAAAAAGATCGTGCAACTGACGCACCAGGAATGGACGACGAACACGGGGGCCGCCCAATGGGCCGGCGACCCGCGCAAGCCGGAAAAAGACAAAACCTGGCTCAACTACGGCGTCCTCAACATGGGGCCGTGCCCCTTGCCCGGCGGCAAACTGATCTTCACGAGTAATCGCAACGCCTTCAAGCCGCCCAGGCATCCGTCGCCGTGCTTGCAGCTCTTCGTTATGGACGACCCGGTGAGGGAGGAGGGGCGAGGGGCGAGGGGCGAAAAGGGTGGGGGCAATGTCGAGATGATCGGCCATCTCAACATTGGCATGGCCCTGCATCCGGTGATCCTGAAAGACGGGCGGGTAATTTTCAGCTCGCTGGAATCGCAGGGATTGCGCAGCGGCATTCTCTGGGGGCTGTGGTCGATCCATCCGGACGGCACCAACTGGGGCCCGGTCCTCAGCGCGCTCTTGCCCGGCGAAGGCGCTCCGAACGCCTTTCATTTCCAGTCGCAGCTTTCCGACGGCCACATTATCGCCGAGGAATACTACAACCAGAACAACAGCGGCTTCGGCGGATACTACAAAATCCCGCCGTCGGTTCCCGAGGGATACCCCGGCTTCGGGCCGGCCTATCGCGGCGATCCGCGCAATCCGCCGCTGCGCCAGGGCCGGCACGATAACGGCCTGGGCCGGTTCGGCCGGCTGGCCTTCAGCCCACACGGCATCCAAGCGCTGACGCCCTTCGCCAATTTCGGCGAAGGTCCCGCCGATCGCTCCATTCGCGGCGACAAGAATTCCCTCGCGGTTGGCAAGTTCACCCATCCCTCCGGGGCGCCCGATAACCACCTGCTGACGTGTTATTCGCCCGGCCCGGTCAACCACCAGTACACCTTCTTGCCGATGCCGGACGGCGGCCTTTACTTGATCAAGGGCGGCCAGCCCATTGACGAGCCGGCCCAGATGCTCCTCATCAAGAACGATCCGAAGTACAACGAGCAGTGGCCGCGGGCCGTGGTTCCCTACCAACGCATCTACGGCATCGACGAGCCGAAGCAGCTCGCGCCCCTGGCCAATGATGGCAAATTGTCGCCGCACCTGCCCGAAGGAACGCCGTTCGGGCTGGTCGGCACCAGCAGCTTATACAAGCGCGAAAGCTATCCGGAAGGAGCGGTGCCGCCCGGCAAGGTCACCGCCGGCTACAGCGGCAAGCGTGGCTTCGGCTACGAAGGGCTCGATCCGTTCAACACGTCCGAGAATGGCGCGTCCCTGAACTGGGTCAATCAAGGCGCGGATGCCGGCAAATACTCCAACGACGACATTCACGCCATCCGCATTCTCGCCATGGAGCCGACCACCGACCGCAACCGCGGTTTCAAATCGGGCCGGCTGTTCTTCAGCCATGCCCAGGAGCGCCTGCGCATCCTCGGCGAGTTCCCCGTCCGCCACTT
>CAZFGM010000785.1:0-3281 GCA_964518515.1 uncultured Alcaligenaceae bacterium
CCGTCTACCTGGCCAGCGACGACGCCCGCATGGTCACCGGCCAGGCCTTCAATATCGATGGCGGCGTGGCCATGTTTTGACGAGGCCTAGCCAAAGCGGAAAGACGAAAGCCCCTTGCCGGTTAGACCCGCCGAGACCATGATAAAGGGTGGATTGATCCGCCAGGGACCAATCCGCCATGGGCGCGGTAGGATGCGCCACGGAATATGGGACAAGGATTCGGACCCATGCGGAAAAAGAACCGCCCATTGGCCAAAAAGCCCGCACGTCTCGCCACTCGCCGCTTGTTCGACCAGCTGGAAGAAGTCGAAAATTACCTGCGCCGGAAAAACTGGCCCAAGGCCCTGGACTTGCTCCTGGCGCTGAACCGGCACTTTCCCCAGCGCGAGGAAATCTTGGAGCGGCTGGTCAACACGGCCTTTGAAGTCCAGGACCTGGCCATCTATCAAATGGCCTGCGAAGGGTTGCTCCGGCTGCGTCACGACGATGCGGATTTATTGTGCGCGCTGGGGAGCGCGTGTCTGAAAAACGGCCGGCCCGCTCTGGCGGTGCACAGCTTTCGCCGCTTCTTCGACCGCTGGCCCGGGCATGAAAAGGCGGAAGAGGTCCGCCATACCCTGGCCAAGCTGGAACCAGTTCTGCAAAAAATCCTGACCGATTGGGGCATGACCGGGCCGGATAGAGTAGAACTGGCCGCCCTGCACGAGGAAGTACATGCCCTCCTGGAACAGGGCCGCTTTCGCAAATGCCGGGAGGTGGCGGACAGACTCCTGCGGCGGCGGCCCCGGTTCACGCCGGCCCTCAACAACAGCGGCGAGGCCTGGTTCCGCGAGGGCCAGTACGCCCAGGCCATCGCCACCGCCCGGCGCGTCCTGGACATCGATCCGGACAACTATCATGCCCTGGCCAACCTGACCCGCTACTTGTTCCTGAGCGGCCAGACCGCCGAAGCGCGGACCATGGCTGACCGGCTGCAAACGGTCACCTCCCAGGCCACGGATATCTGGGTGAAGAAAGCCGAGGCCCTGTCTTGCCTGGGCGATGATGCAGGCGTGCTTGGGGTCGCGCGGGCCGCTGATCAGGCCGGCGCGAGGGGCAGGCCCGACCAAGACGCTTTGCTCTTTCATCTCGGCGCCGTCGCCGCCTTTCGCCTGGGGCAGGAAGACGCGGCCCGCGATTTCTGGCGGCGGGCCATGGACTGCCTGCCGGACTTTGACCTGGTGCAAGAAAACCTGGACGATCTCGCTAAACCGCTGGCAGAACGGCATGGCCCCTGGGCCTTTCCCTTCAATCATTGGTTTTCCGCCAAACTGTTTGGCGAACTGGGGAGCCAGTTGAAGACCATGCCCAAGGACAAGAGCGTTACCCCGATGATCCAGGCATTCTTACGCACGCATCCGGAGATCGTCGCCCTGGTACCCTATCTGCTGGACCGCGGAAGTCCGGAGGCGGGGGAATTTGTTCTCAAGCTGGCGGAGTGGGCCAAGAGTCCGGACCTGCTCAACGCCTTGCGCGATTTCGCCCTGGGCCAGCGCGGGCCCGACAAAATGCGCATGCACGCCGCCCACCTCGCCTCCCAGGCGAAGCTTTTCCCCGAAGGCCCGGTCCGCTTGTGGATTGAGGGCGCGTGGAAAGATATTGTCCTGCATGAGTATCAAATCCATTTCGAGCCCACGTATAATTACAACCATTCGCCGGAGGTGACCAATCTGATGGCCGATGGCCTGTCGGCGGCCAATCGGGGCGATGCCGTCGCCTTCGAGCAGCGCTTTCAAGAAGCATTGGCCCTGGAACCGGACAAGCCCGATCTGCTCAATAATTTAGCCAAGGCCTATGAACAACAAGGCCGCCACGCGGAAGCCGAAGCGCTGCTGCGGCAGATTCACCAGCGCTTTCCCGATTATCTCTTCGCCTGTACCTGCGTGGCACGGTTAGCCATTCGGGAAGGGGATTTAACCAAAGCCAAGGCCCTGCTGGATCCGCTCCTGGACCGGCACCGCTGGCACCATACCGAATTTGCCGCTCTGTCCATTGCCCGGATCGATTTGCTCTTGGCGGAAGGGTACCGGGATGCCGCCCAAAGCTGGTTCGATTTGTGGAAACGAAGCGATCCGGAAAACCCTCATTTGCCAGGTTGGCAAGTCCGCCTGCAACGGAAGGATTTAACCCAGCGCTATAGGGACTGGCGGATCGTGGACCCGGAGAAGTGAAATTTCCGTCCCAATCGGTATCCAGAAATTCGCGCCGGCGCGTCGGGCTCAGTAATTTCTCTCAACCCTTTCCAGTTTTCGTTTGACAGGCAACCGGGAAATGACCATCGTAGCCACAAGCGGCCACGCTTGTGGTCTTTCCTATTTTATTTCGAGGATGCACCATGCGAAATCTCCCCCGCTGGCTTTTGTTTTCGGCTCTTGGACTGGGCTCGATCTTGCCCATAGCGCGGGCCGAAGTGACCGCCCTCGATATCCACCGCCGCGAAGCCTACGCCAAGGGCAAAACCTTCGGCGACACCGGGCCGTACGAGAAGATAGCCGGCGTGGTCCGGTTCGCCATCGATCCCAAGCGATGGCCGCGGAATCGGGCCATCGTGGACCTGGACCTGGCGCCGCGTAATCCCAAGGGCCTGGTGGAGTTCGCCGCCGATTTTTACATCCTGGCCCCGAAAGATCCGGCCAAGGGCAACGGGGCGATTTTCTACGACGTCAATAACCGCGGCAACAAACTGGCCCTGCGCATGTTCAACTTCGCTCCCGGCGGCAACAACCTCGACAAGCCCGGCAGCGAAGGCGACGGCTTCCTCTTCCGCCGCGGTTATACCATCGTCTGGTGCGGCTGGATCGGTGAACTTTTGTCCGGGGACAATCGGCTGCTTCTGCAAGCGCCTGTCGCCCTGAAAAACGGCAAACCCCTTCGCGGCATGGTTCGTTACGAGATGAGCAGCGATCAGCCGGTCAAGTCCATGCCGCTGTCGCGGCGCGAAGGACACGGCTCGTACGCGCCCACAAAAGAGGGTGAAGAAAAGGGGGTTCTGACTGTGCGCCCGCGCGAGGAGGACGAGCGCGCCGTCGTGCCGCGCACGAAGTGGCGGCTGGACCGCCAACCGCCGGCCGAAGTGAAGGCCGGCGTGCCCGGCGCCTTGCCGTATATTCGCCTGGAGTTGGACGATGGCTTTCAGCCGGGCCTTCTGTATGAGCTGATCTGCGAGGCAGAAGGGTCCATCGTTCAAGGCGTGGGCTTCGCGGCGGTGCGCGATTTGATTTCCTTCTTGCGTTATGAGCGGG
>CAZFGM010000786.1:0-3279 GCA_964518515.1 uncultured Alcaligenaceae bacterium
ACCCCGTGAACGGGGTTGAAAACCAAGGACGCGGTTTTCCCCAACCCGCCCTCAAAGGGCGGGCCTATACCGCTGGCGCGGAAAGCCCCGTGAACGGGGCTGTAAACAGGCCAACCATTAAGTAAGCCTCCTTCCCGATTACTTTGCTACAGTCTCTTTTTTTCTCAAAGATTATTCCTTCCCGAGCGAAGAAAATTCAGACCCTGGTCTTTTCCGCACCGCTCCCCGAATGGTACATTGTCAGCATGAGCGATCCTGCCACCCTGGACCGTGATGCGTTGTCGTCGCCGGCGGACCTATCCAGCCGTGGAGCGGAACTTCCTCTGGCGTCCCTGGAGCAGCGCGTCGGGCGACTGGAAGAGGCGGTCGGCGCCCTTCAGGACACCGCCCTTATGGAGGAACGTCTGCTGGAGCGGTTGCGCGAGCGCGAGCCGCCGCAGCTCAAGATCGGGCCGGCGCCCCGCGCGACGGACAAGGTCACGGCGGAAAGGCCGACCGGCGAGACAATGCCGCTGCCGGATGTGCCGGTGCGTCCGGCGGCGCCGCCTCTTTCCGGCCTGACCGAGTTCCGCGCCATGGCCCGCATGTTCTTCGATATGCATTACCACGTGGCCTGGTCCACGCGCATCCTGGTCTTGTTGTTCATTCCGCTGATCTGGACGTCGGAATTGTGGTTTCCGCCGGCGTGGGTACCCTTGGTTGGCGTGATTTTCGACAAAACCTTCGACATCATTCTGGCTTTTCTGTTGTACAAGGTGCTGGCGGGGGAGGCCCGCCGCTATGTGCGGTCCCAGGCATTGCTCCAAGATGACCAGATGACAGGATGAAGGGATGAAGGGATGAAAGGAAAGGATGATGATTCGACTGGGCGTGAACATCGACCATGTGGCCACCGTTCGCCAGGCGCGGCGGGCGGCCCAACCCGATCCCGTCGCCGCCGCCGTCCTGGCCTTGCTCGGCGGCGCCGACGGCATCACCGTTCACCTGCGCGAGGATCGCCGGCATATCCAGGACCGCGACGTTCGCTTGCTGCGCCAGGTAGTGCCACGCCTCAACTTGGAATTGGCCGCCGTCGATGCCATCGTCGAAATCGCCTGCGAGATCAAGCCCGACGAGGCCACCCTCGTTCCCGAGCGCCGCGAGGAGCTGACCACCGAAGGCGGCCTCGACGTGGTTACCCACCAGAAGGTCGTGGCCCGCGCCATGGAGCGCCTGAAAAGAGCCGGCATCGCCGTCGCCCTGTTCCTCGACCCGGACGATCGCCAAATCGACATCGCCAAGGTGCTGGGCGCCAAGGCGGTGGAAATCCAGACCGCCCGCTACGCCGAGGCCCGCACCGCCGCCGACCGCGACCGCGCGTTGACCGGGCTCATCGAATCCGCCAACTTCGCCAAGCAGCAGGGTTTGCACGTGCACATGGGGCACGGCCTGGACTACGTCAACGTGCAGGCCGTCGCCCGCATCGCTGAGGTTGAGGAGTTGAACATCGGCCACAGCATCGTCAGCCGGGCCGTGCTGGTGGGCATGGAGCGCGCCGTGCGCGAGATGAAGGACGCGATCCGCAAGGCGTAAAATCGAAAGCCGCGGGGCGAGTCTTCGAGCCCCGCAGGTTCTGTACTAAGATCAGAGCGCCTGCTTTCGAGTCGGGTGCCATGCATGATTCATAACCAGCAGCTTTGTTTCAACAGGATTTACAGGTTGGCATCGATCCACCCCAAAACCCGATCCAACTTGGCGATTCCCTCGGCAATAGGTTCCGGCTGCACGATCAACGGCGGGGCCAGAATCAATAAGCTGCCGCGGGCCAGCAGGTGCAAGCCGGCGTCCCAGGCCTGGCGGCGAATTTGCAGCGGCAGCGGCGAATCGGTGTTCGGCGGCACCAGCGGCGCCCGCGTGGCGCGATCGCGCACCAATTCCAGGCAGAGCAAAAGGCCCTGGCCGCGAACGTCGCCGACGCACCGATGTTTGCCGGCCAATTCCCGCAGACCGGTGAACAACAACTCGCTCATGCGGCGAACCTGGGCCAGCAGCTCCGGAGTGTACTCCTCCAGGCAGGCCAGGGCAGCAGCACAGGCCAAGGGGTGGGCCGCGTAGGTGCTGCCCAGGGGCAACATGCGGCTCTCGAAATGGCGGGCAATGGCCTCGCGCACAACCACCGCGCCCATCGGCACGTAGCCCGATGTCAGTCCCTTGGCCAGGATCAGCATGTCCGGCACCACCCCCTCGTGCTCGACGGCAAACAGCCTGCCCGTCCGGCCGAAGCCGGTAATGACCTCGTCGGCAATCAGGAGAATACCGTACTTGTCGCACAGGGTTCGCAGGCGGGTCAAATAGCCTTCGGGCAAGGGGAAGCCGCCGGCCGCGCCGGTGACCGGCTCGATGACGATGGCGGCCACCGTGGCCGGGTTTTCCAGCACGAGCTGCCTCTCCAGGGCGTCCAGGCAAAAAAGAGCGCACTCCGGAAACTGCTTGCCGAAGTCGCAGCGATAGCAATACGGATCGAAGAACCGGACGGTGCCGGGCGGGCCCGGCTCGATGGCGGCGCGGCGCGGATCGCCGCCCACGCCGAGGGTGCCGAACGTGGTGCCGTGATAACTGCGATACTTGGCGAAGATCTTCGGCCGGCCGGTGAACATGCGGGCGAGAATGAAGGCCTGGTCGTCGGCCTCGCTGCCGCTGTTGACGAAGAAGCACTTGGTCAGGTCGCCCGGCGTCACGCGGGCTAACGTTTCCGCCAAGGCGGCCCGTTCGCGCGTCATCACTTGCGGGGAAATGCAACTCGCCCGCGCCGCTTGTTTCTGGATGGCCTCAATCACCCGCCGATGGCCGTGCCCGAGATTGCAGTTGAATAGCTGGGACAGAAAATCGAGATAGCGTCGCCCCTGGCAATCGTAGAAATACACCCCCTCGCCGTGATCGAATTCCAGAACCGGATCTTCGCGTTCCTGCACGGTCCACGGTAAAAGCAGATGTTGGCGCGAAGCGGCGAGCGTGGTCATGATTACCTCGAAAAATTGGGCGGTTGGTCCAACGAAGAATGTACCGCGAAACCAACGGGCCCGCAATTGATTTGCAAGGGAAGCCCAGGCGGATTCTGGACCAGAATTGGGGCAAAAAAAAGAGACTGTAGCAAAACTGTTGGGATGGCAGCCCCCTTCAGGGGGCTTTCCGCGCCAGCGGTTTAGGCCCGCCGTTCACGGCGGGTGCTGGGGACCTCATTCCCATGCTTCCAGCCCCGTTCACGTTCACGGGGCTTCTCGCAGTTTGCCTTTAGGCTTC
>CAZFGM010000787.1:0-3276 GCA_964518515.1 uncultured Alcaligenaceae bacterium
CCTGCTGTTTTTGCAGGAGCCGGTCGCGGTAGGCGCCGGTTTTGTCGAGGGCGAGGGCCTGGGCGATCATGTCCAGGGCGGCGGGGTAGTTCTTCTCGCGGGTGTGGACCCAGGCCAGGTTGAAGCGGGCGCGGACATCGCTTTCGTTGACTTCGAGCGCCTTCAGGTAGGCGGAGCGGGCCTCGGCGGTTCGGCCGAACTCGTACAGGCCGTCGCCCAGCGTGCTCCACAGGTCGGCCGAGCAGGTCGGATTCAACGCCAGGGCCAGCTTGGCCATGTCGATGCCCGCCTTCGGATCGCGGAGCTGGAACGTCAGGAACGTGCTGATTTCGTTCAACAGCACCCAGTTGTTGGGCTGCTCCTTCAGGGCTTGGTTGTACAGGCCCGCCGCCATCTCGAATCGCCCCACCTGGACGCATTGCCGCGCTTTTTCAAGCGGCTGCTGCCTCCGGTCATATGCAGGCTTACCGAACCGATCTTGGAAACAGCCACGCGTCTCACGGTGGAGTTTGTGCCCAAGGAGACGGGAATGGATGCCGCCGGCTTCTCCGAAGGGCTCCACCCATTCGCACTTTGGTCCATCAGCGAAATACGCCTTGAGAAGCGGAAAGTTAAGGCCCACAGCCGTGGCCAACGAAAAGCGTTGGTGTTCGAACTCGTCATCAAAAGTCATCTGGGTTTGGCCGTAGTCGTTAATCAGGATGAAGCCGCCTTCTTGGACCATTCCCAGCAAACGCTCCAGAGATTGGATGGCCCCGTGATTCAAGAGCAGCCGCTTGGCCGAGCGCCGGCCATACTCGTAGCCGAACTCGCCATAGGGAATGGTCTTCACATCCACAGGCCGATAATCGTACTCGCTGGCGAAAAGGCCATAAACTTCAAGAAGCTCCTCCTTGTCCCGTGGGTTCCTGGATTTTGCCTTCTCTTGCAATTGCTCGACGCTCATGTCGGTGAAGTCCGGCAGGTTGATGTTGCGGGCCACGCAGGTGCGCACGCAAAGTTGCTTGACTTGATCCTGCTCGAACTGCAACACCGCGACCGGCAAGCAATCAAGGACGTAGTTCAAGAAGACCGCCCGAAGTCGGATTGGCTGTTGTTGACCACTGACCACTGACCACTGGCCACTGTTTTTCTCTGGTTCCATGGCATCGACAAGCCGAAGCCGATACCGGCCAGGATGATTGGCAAGAATGCCGTGCCGGGCCAGGTCGAGAAGGATGCGTTCCGAATAGTCCCCGGCGATATAGCAAAGCCGATCGTAATAATCCTTCTTCTGCCGGAGACAGAGCTCCCGAAAGCAATCCAGAAAGAAACGGGCAAAAAGGCCGACGCCCATGCCCAGTTCCAAGACGCATATTTGCGGCTCCAACTCGGCGGATTCATCTGCCGCCACGAGACTCTCGAAAAAGAGCTGCGCAGCATTGCGAGAAAGTGTGCCGTCATTATTGATAATAAACGGCACCGGCACGCTGTCGCTGATGAAGGCTTTGCTGCCCCGACTGCGAAAATACTGTCCCCCGAGTTCCAGTTCTAGGCTGCCGCCCAGCGGACAGAACTCCTGAACAACCTCGCGAGTCGATTGGGACTGGGAAAGGAGCCGTTCTGCCACGGTTCCAATTTTCGGCGAGCCCGTTTTCTCAGCCTGTCGAGAAGGCCTTGTTGCAATACTCACGATGTAACTCCGCGTACGCTAGCTGAATAGAGAATGGGCTCTTTTTGCGTGTCCCCAGAGCGTCAATACGGTCCCTCCGCGTATATCGCTGTCAAAACTCGCTCGCCAGAACGGTTTTTCTTCGAAAAGTAGAAAGAATATCGATTGGTGTGAATCCGGTCGATGTATGCGACGACGAGAACTCCCTTCTCTTTCTGGGCTTGTTCCTGCGGCTCGCCAAGCAGGACTGTGATTTCCTTAAGGCTCATCCCCAGCTTTATTGTCTTGCCAAAAATCTTCATTTGCACAATGGCCTTACCATCCTCGCTCATGACCTGATCTCCTTCATTCGCCGAGATCTCTGTCAAAGTCGGCTCACCGTTGCTATTCCGTTCGTAAAATGACAAGTAGTATTCTTGCCATCCTTTTTTTAGTATGTATTCGGCCGATAGGCCGGTCGGTGTCTTGTGGAAGTGGGTCGGGTTGCCAAGAAGCGTTTTAATTTCCGCTAGGGTCATTCCAAGTTTGACAGTCTTGCCACGAATCGTTATCTGCTCAATTGCAGTACCATCGGCGTTCATGACAAGTCCTTGTCTGTCCTTGGCTTCTCTGTCCTTGGGTTCCGCGTGTGATTTCGCTGGCTCTGCTGGATCTCGTCTCGCACATGCACCCGGGCAACAACAAGCTGCGAAGGCCACCACCATGATAAGATGTGCAGGCCCTGGCCGTCCCTTCTGTGAATAACGCATTCTAAGATCCCCCAATAATTTGTAAAAGGGCAAATTAATTAGTGCCGCCGGATCCTGCGTTGGCAAGCGCGTCAAGAAGCCTCTGGAACAGCGTCGGATTCTTTGTTCGAAACACCGGACCCCCATACGCATTCGTCATGTCGCCGCCCTTGATTTCCTTTTTGAATGGAGGCGCTGGAGGCGCTGGAGGAGGCGCCTTCTTCCTGTCCCACGCTTCACCATGTTTCGGATCCCCGTCTAAACCTCTGAAAATAGGCGTTCTCTTGTCAAGCCGGGCTTGTTCTTCTTCGATTTGATTCTCGATCTTAATTGTAATGTCATGCCCCGGCCGACGTTTACCCTTTATTTTCGCCGCACCCCTTGGGTCCTCCATACCTTTAAGGCCGAGCCAGGCGTGCCCTAGCAACTCATGCCATAAAATCCTTACATTGTCGGCCAACTTCATCGCGCCCTTTTTATCAAAAAACCCGAATTCCATTGTGGATTTGGGGCCCGGAACGAAAACGCTGGACGACGTCCCCTTGCCGTTAATCGCGCCTTCGGGGTCGGCAAAAGTCGTCGTCGGTCCTTTGGGGCCGGATCCTTCGGGATCGGCCACATTCGGAAAGATCGACACGATTTTGTCTTCAGATTTGATTATATCTTTCAGCTTTTCTGCGGCAAGGGGTGTCGATGAATCTTCGGGGGGTTTGGCGTTTGGGCCAAACGTCACCTCTCCTGTGATCTCGTTTAGTTTGAGATCGCCATCCGGATAGACCCGCTTTAGGTTCTTGAAGACTTCGTTCTTGGCCTCCGTGTCACCATTAATAATCAACCTCATGCCTGTGTCCCCTACGAAATTGTTGCCACTTTTTTCTTTTTAATTGGTAAAGGAAT
>CAZFGM010000788.1:0-3271 GCA_964518515.1 uncultured Alcaligenaceae bacterium
GGCGCGGAAAACCCCCTGAAGGGGGCTGCCATCCCAATAGTTTTGCTACAGTCTCGAAAAAACACCGATAAAAAATATCCTTGACTGCCGCATGCATAAGAGAATACGTTTTGCATAATCTATGGGTATGCGTTTTCTGGACTTGACCTTGCCCACCTTGGCGGAAAACCTGGCCCTGGACGAAGCTCTGTTGCTGGCCGCGGAAGAAGGCGGCCGCGAGGTGCTGCGCCTCTGGGAATGGCCGGCGGCGGCAGTGGTGCTGGGAGCAGCCGGCCGGCTGCGGGAGGAAGTGGATGAGGCGGCTTGCCGCGCGGCGGGGGTGCCGATCCTGCGCCGCGCCAGCGGCGGCGGCACGGTGTTGCTCGGGGCCGGCTGTTTGGTTTTCACCTTGGTGCTGAAATACTCCCGCGCTGTGGCGTTGACGGAAGTTCGCCCTTCGTACCGTTACATCCTGGGACGGATCAAAACTTCCCTGGCGAAGGCGATCCCTGGCCTGGAGCTGGCCGGCATCAGCGATCTCGCCTGGGAAGGATGCAAGGTGTCCGGCAACGCGCAGCAACGCAAACGCCGGCACCTCCTCCATCACGGCACCTTGCTTTATGCATTCGATCTGACCCAGGTCGGTCTTTTTCTGCGGCCCCCGCCGCGGCAGCCGGCGTATCGACAGGACCGAGACCACGGCGCTTTCCTGCGAAATTTACCAGTGACCGCGGCAGAACTGCGTCGCCGGCTGCAACGCGCCTGGAAGGTCCAATCGGCTGTTGGGACCATTCCCGAAGACAAAGTCCGCCAGCTCGCCTCAACGAAATATATCTCGGCCGAATGGATTTATCGCCGCTGACGGCCCTCGCGCGGGCTAGAAAAACAAAGGCAAGCCCATGACCGTAGAGGAACTGCGTGCGGCTAGCGGTCTTGATCCATGTTTTCGCGAAGACCTGGCGTACTGGGTGGAAGAAGATCGCCGGACTGCCTTTCGAAACTTGCAGGTAGTTTTCAGGGTGATTTTCAGACGTGTGGATAAAGATAAAGAACTGGATGCGCCCGGCGTATCCTCGTTCAAGCGGTCGCTTTCTTGAACAGGTCGTCAAAGGCATCCGGGGCCAGCAGGCCGCGCCAGTCGAGGTGTTGCCGGGTGAGATGCATGTCCAGAAGTGTGACCCTTTCCCGGACCCGGTAAGGCCGATACGCAAGAATCGTCTCGGAAGGGGCGTGCTCGAAGAACCAGAATTTACCGCGCTTGGCCTGGGTAAATCCCAGTTCCAGAAGCAGCTGCCGCAGTTCGGCGAAGGTGACCGTGCTTTTCGCAATCATGGGAAATTGTCCCTCAGGCGGGTCGCAGGCGTTCGTTCCGAAACCGGCCGAAAAGGCGAATCGCCGCCTCGTCCAGGACATTGGTAGCCGGAACGTGAACCGTAACGGTGGTCGTCGCCCATAGTCGTGCCTCGTCCGCTCCACCGTCCAACCGCAGCGCAGCACGAACCCCTCAACATGATGAGCGCACAGGTCCGCGATCACGTGCTCGCGCGTCCGCCGCTTCCGCATGTGGTTTCCTCAAATGTCTCCAGCCGGCATTGAATAGGCCAGTCTCTTCAACGATCCGCTCGTACTGGAGAAGCGGTAGGCCCTTCGGGCCGTTTTGGCGACAAAAAGTTGTCGCAAACTGATAATCAATAATTGCCAATTACCAATTGCCAATTACCAATTGCCAATTGAAAAAACCTGGTGCCAATTGGAAAAACCTGGTTGAATCACTTCCAAAATTGGCAATTGGCAATTGGTAATTGGCAATTGGTAATTGGTAATTTTTCACCGGCCCCGAAAGGGGCCATTTCTTCCGGGCCACGTCCCGGAAGAAGCGGTAGGTACCTTGGTGCGGTTCAGGACGGCGGTCATTGTAGTTTACCTGTGCGGCAGCTCGGTCAGCAAAGGTCTGAGAGGATAATAGCAGCGAAGTGACCGAGATGCCAAGATTTCTTGTCTCACACCTTTATTTGGGTAGAATTGGTGACATGAATCGTCGGCAATTTCTCTGGCAAGCAGGCGGCGGGCTGGGCGGCATCGCCTTGGCCCAATTGCTGGGCCAGGAAGGGCTGCTCGCCGATGGGCCGGCCCGGCAAGGTCCGTCCGATCTGAACGGCGGCCTGCATCATCGCGCCCGCGCGCGCCGCGTGGTCCAGCTCTTCATGTCCGGGGCGGCCAGCCAGTGCGATACGTTCGATTACAAACCGGCGCTGATTCGCAAGAGCGGCCAGGCCTTCGATCCGGGCGGGCGGGTCGAGCTGTTTCAAAGCAATCCCGGCCACGTCATGCAAAGCCCGTGGACGTGGCGGCAGTACGGGCAGTGCGGCAAGTGGATTTCCAGCCTTCTGCCGCACCTGGCGACGTGCGTGGACGACATCGCCTTCCTGCCGGCCATGGTGTCGCGGTCGAATGTGCACGGGCCGGCCACGTTCATGCAAAGCACCGGCTTCGTGCTGCCCGGCTTTCCCAGCGTGGGGGCGTGGATTAGCTACGGCCTGGGCCGGCTGACCGACAACCTGCCGGCGTTCGTGGTCCTGCCGGATAGCCGCGGCTTCGCCCCCAACGGCCCGGCCAACTGGAGCGCCGGCTTTCTGCCCGCTTCCTATCAGGGCACCATGGTCCGCGCTGCCGACCGCAATCCGATCTTCGACCTGTTCCCGCCGCAAAACGACTATATCACCCGACAGAGCGAGATCGACGGCCTGGATTTACTGCAGCGCCTCAATCGTCAACATCAGGCCGACCGGCCCGGCGATTCGCGCCTCGACGCCCGTATCGTCTCCTATGAGATGGCGGCACGCTTGCAGCTCAGCGCTCCCGAGGTGCTGGATGTATCTCGCGAAACCCCCGCCACGCATCGACTCTACGGTTTGGATCGCGACATCACCGCCGATTTCGGCCGTAACTGCCTGATCGCCCGCCGGCTGCTGGAGCGCGGCGTCCGCTTCGTCCAGGTCTGGAGCGGCGCCGACAACGGCCACCCGCGGCGCAACTGGGACTCGCACGAGGACATCCAGCGCGATCACGGCATGATGGGCGCGAGCATGGACCAGCCCGCCGCCGCCCTCGTCCAGGACTTGAAGCAGCGTGGCTTGCTGGAGGACACGATCTTGCTCTGGACGACGGAATTCGGCCGCATGCCGTGCAGCCAGGGCAGCCGCGGCCGCGACCACAACCCGCACGCCTTCACGAGTTGGCTTGCCGGCGGCGGCATCAAGGGCGGCGTCACCCACGGCACCAGCGACGAATG